>JAWOEH010000178.1:0-19523 GCA_046482855.1 Bacteroidales bacterium
AGCACATCCCTCACATAGTTTCAGGGCCTTTCCATATAAATAACTATGCTGTATTTGCAACTCTTCCCGAAAAGCACTGGGATCAATTAAGGATTTTAACCTTACCATATAACGGGTTTTGCTTATTCCTGCAATATACTTACGAAAAGTTGTATCCATAACTGTCGATAGCAATGAATCAGGGACAAAGGCTTCGGGATATTGCTTCCATATTTGTCGGGCTATCTTCCTCAAACCTTTTCCGGGTCCCGATTGATAATGAATCATTCGCAGTATCCGTTCCATATCCTCTTTTAACGATTGCAAACTATAGCGCTCGTGTATTACCTGATGATTATGGTATTGCTCTTGAACATATAAATGGGGAAAGAAAATGCGATGGCTTATTTTTTCGACATCCTGCTTACTTATCGTACGACCATTATACTCAAAAATACGAAGTCGCATTTTTTCCGGAAGATGCTTCCCAATAACTTCGTTGAATACTTCCAAAGGAGCATAGCGATTACAAAAAATAGGCACACCTGCAGCTGCTGCTTCAATTATAGGTAATCCCCGGCCCTCTGTTTTACTGGGTAACAATACCAACGAGCTAATATTGTAAAGATCCGCTATGGCAACAGGATGGGTAAATCGTTCTCTGTACTCTTCCTTATCCAATTCACTGAAAAGAAAAGCCAAATACAATTTATCATGTATTTCCACAGGTAATTGCGAAAGCAACTCTTGAAAAGCTTCCAGAAGTATTTTAAAGTAATCGTAATGTCCGGTAGCAATAGGTCCTGTAACGAGTAAAGTAATTTTTACATTCTCGTTAGTGGTTAATTGTTGTTGCAATACATCCTGCCGGATAAACTTATCCAAAAAATCGAATCCTACCTCTATCTGCTTTCGTGTGATGATTCTGGTAGGTTGAAGAAAAATAATGTTTTCGTTTAGGAAATGATGTATAGGTTTGGTTTTTTTGCCGGATAACAAAATAGGTCGCGGATTATTAACATCCACCAAACTCGTATTTAAAACATCTTCAACCGAATAACTCACCAATACATCCTCATAACGGCTTAAGATTCGTTCAAATTGGTAAAACGTATTAATTTTCTGTCGTTTACTGGTGGATTTAAAATCGGAAAGATCAATAGCTGTTCCAATATCAGTTACCCGTGAGGGATTATGGCCATAAGTATGTATTAATGTATTTTTCTGTGTTGCATTAATGGTTACTTGCATCCATAAAGGCGAATCCCATGGGTAAATCATTTCTATAATAGAGAAAAGCTCGCCTATGTGCGCATTCCTGAAGAAAAAATCGCGGGGTCCCTTTTCTCGTTTCCCAGTTGATTTAAGATAAGAGGGTGCTCCTCCTTCCCAATAAAAGTCATGGCTGTTATTTATAACTGGTATATGTAAATATTCCGATGTAATTACCGTGGCAAGTGCCAAACTAACATTTCCGGGATTGGAATTCACATTTACCAAATAAAGCAGCGAAAGATTTTTTTCTATTACCAATTGGCTTAATTGCTCAACTAAATTGAGGGTATCTTTCCACAACTCTTTAATTAACCTGTTGTAAGTGTCGCTTCCTCTATTTAGATCACGAAAGAAAAAACTGGTATAAAGTGGCCAATCGCCAAATGCTTTTGCGTTCATTAATTCATAAGTATCCACATCAGAAGGTACAACTTTGTGGCTGTCGTTTCTGAAATCTCCACTTATATAACATTGCGAAGTAGATGGAAAGCGGGATCTTAATACTTTGCTATATTTCGCTATTTCAATACTTACACCGTCAACGGCATATTGAAAAGTAAGAAAAGCAATAGTTCCCTGTTCCAAATTCCGGGTAAACTCTTTAAAACTTTTTCTATATTTGAGCGAGAAGGGTTGTCGATGTTGTTTTATTCTATCGAGAAACAGACCTAAATCGAACCATGTTTCAATTTTTTCCTCTTTTAAAATAGATAGTAGTTCAATAGCGTTACCGGCTTTAATTTTCATAACATTTCCTTTGATATTAGAATAAGATACGAAAAATTAAGCCATAATACCACCTAAATGGAAAAATCGTATACAATAAAGTATTTTACTAACTACTGGAAAAGTTTGCTGGTAGCGATTATTATTGCCTATGGCAGTCTGGCATCAGGAGAAGATCTTCCAAATTCATCGTTTTTGTCAATACCTTACAGCGACAAAGTAATTCATGCTCTTATGTACGCAGGATTATCCATTGTATTATTGGCCGCAAATAACCGACTAGCCATAAAAAGAAACTATTTGTACACGCTGTTTATCGCCACATCATATGGTGCTGGCATGGAATTGCTTCAGATGACACTTACAGAAACCCGACAAGCTGAGTTTTTAGACATAATGGCAAATACTTTAGGCGTACTAGTGGGAATACTCATTTTTAAGATACTCCTTAAAAAAAAGTGGGTTACCTATTTATAAACCTATAGAACCTCCTGATGCGTCAATATCATCGCCTAAATCCCGAATATTGGTTTCTGAAAACAACTTGTATAACTGTTGACTAATGGGCAAGTATTTGCTGTGAATAGGACACTGCAACTCTTTTGTGCTGGTTGCACTGCATGTGCTTAAACCAATTAAACAATTATTAAACAAGTCCATTCCATCAATAATTTCTATAATATCAAGGAGCGTGATATCCGCAGCAGGTTTAGCCAAACCAAACCCGCCATGAGGCCCTTTTGTGGATACCAACAACTTATGACGAACCAGATTTTGCAAAATCTTTCCCAAGAAAGGGGTAGGTATATCAAGTTCTTCGGCAATCTTCTTTATGCCAATGCGTCGCTCTTCGCCGCCGTTAATAGCCATATAAATTATAGCACGAATTGCATACTTACAAGTATTTGATAACATAGTGATTAAGTTTCTAGTTTACGGGTATTTTATCAATCCTTCGTTGGTGGCGCCCTCCTTCAAAAGCAGTTGAAATAAAAATATCAACAAACGCTATAGCCTCCTCTTTAGTAATAAAACGGGCAGGCAAAGAACAAACGTTGGCATCATTATGCTCCCGAGCTAAAGAAGTTATTTCTCTATTCCAGCATAAGGCCGAACGTATCCCTTGATGTTTATTGGCGACCATATTAATTCCATTACCACTTCCACATAGTGTCACCCCAAATTGGCAAGCTCCCTTTTCAACACTCTCGGCTAGCGGATGCGCAAAATCAGGATAATCGACACTTTCAGTACTATCGGTCCCATAGTCAATTACCTCGTGTCCTTTTTCTTTAAGAAACTTTTTAACCTCTTCTTTCGTTTCGTATCCTGCATGATCGCAGGCTATAGCTATTTTCATACGTAATAAGATTATGATTTCTCCATGCTGATTAGATTTCAAAAATACAGAATTTTCGCATACTTTATATCTCCGTTTTAAAATGGTTACGCGATTAGCTATGTGGAAACAGAAACCTTATTTAATTACATATAATTAACTTACTGTATTACAGTTATTTATTTTTTCAGTCTTATGTTCATTTCCATGGGAAAAACTGTTAATAGATTGTTGATTAAAGTCGAAAAAAACTGAAATCTTTTCCTTTGATCCAAAAGATCTATCCTTGTATAAAAGAATTTTCGAGTTGCTAAAATTTATTTCTTAGTTTTAGCCCTCAAATTAGAAACATATTTTCAACAGGGTATCTTAACGAACAAAAGCTTACAAGCTATTTAACAATGGGTTTTCAATAGTTGTTAATAACATTAAAAAATAGCTATAGCTCAATGTCTTACTATGAACAATAGCCGTTCGTTCCCCTTCAATAGTTCTTTAATATCGTAAGATCAAAGAAAAAAATAACAAACTTTGCAACACTATTAACAGGATATTATCATTATCATTAAGATCTTTAATTTATAATTATGAATATAATAGATGTAAATAAAGGATATGTGGAGGAGAAAATTCCGGCCGGTATCAATTTGGTTGACGAGATAAACAAATTAAAGAAAGAAAAAAATGCTGTAATTCTGGCTCATTATTATCAAGAAGGTGAAATTCAGGATATTGCTGATTTTGTTGGTGACAGTTTAGCCCTGTCCCAACGGGCTGCTGAGGTGGATAATCCCATTATTGTATTTGCCGGAGTACACTTTATGGCTGAAACAGCCAAAATTTTATCGCCAAAAAGCAAAGTACTCATTCCCGATTTAAATGCCGGATGTAGTTTGGCCGATTCCTGTCCTCCCGACGATTTCGCTGAATTTATCAGGCAACATCCCGACCATTTGGTTATCTCTTATGTAAATACTACCGCTAAGATCAAGACGTTAACAGATATTTGCTGTACATCGACTAATGCTTTGGCCATTGTTGAAAATTTACCGAAAGATCAAAAAATTATTTTTGCTCCTGACAGAAACCTTGGTAATTATATCAAGAGAAAAACAGGACGTGAAAACATGCTCATTTGGGAAGGCGCTTGCCATGTTCACGAGGAGTTTTCATTGGAAGGTATCTTGGCGCTTAAAAAAGAATACCCGGAGGCAAAAATTATTGCACATCCGGAATGTGAGAAACCTGTGCAACTAGTTGCCGATTTTGTCGGATCTACAGCCGCCCTCTTGAATTTCACACATCAAGATGCTGGTAAAACCTACATTGTAGCTACTGAATCAGGTATTCTTCACCAAATGCGAAAGCAAAATCCAGAAAAGCATTATCTCGTTGCACCTGCAAAGGATTCAAGCTGTGGTTGTAATGATTGCAACTTTATGAAGCTTATAACACTTAAAAAAATATATCTATCGCTTAAGTACGAAACTCCTGAAGTAGAGTTAGATCAAGAAACCATAGAAAAAGCAAAGAAATCGATAAATCGGATGCTGGATATGTCAAAATCCTTAAATTTGGTTAAGTAGCTTATCTTATCCATGTACTTTTTTAGCTTCATGCGATACGTAAGCTTCTGATTAATACGTATTATATGAAGAGGTATTTTTTCTGTTTTTTTCTGTTACTGAATAGCCTTGGCTCTGTCATGGCCCAAAAGTCCGATAGCATACCAAAGCGGTTTTTCTATCCAAATGGGGCATTGGCAAGCGAAGGTTATTTTGTTAATGAACAACCCCACGGAATTTGGAAAACCTACTATCCTGATAGTACTTTAAAATCTATAGGCTTACGTACTAGTGGACTGACGGATAGCACATGGATTTTTTTCGATGAGCTTGGGGATACTATACAGAAAGTAGATTACCAGAAGGGAGAAAAACATGGGTATCTGTACCGTTATTATTTTTTGTTTGATCAACCCAATCGGCTGAAAAGTAGTACTTTCTATCAACATGATAAAAGGGAGCGATATGTAATTTCCTTATCAAAGAATGGGGATACTCTTTCGGTTATACCTTTTGAGAATGATCGAAAACATGGAGTGGGTAGAACCTATAAGGAAGGAGAGCTTTCTCTACTCAGTTATTACAGGAAAGATACGCTTCTGAGGACCGAAAAAGTTAATCAGGTTAATGAGGATGGGGAAAAAATTGGTGTTTGGGTTCAATTTCATAGCAATGGTAATGTCGCTAAACGGAATCAATATGTCGACGGGTTATTGCATGATGTACAATATGCCTATAATCCTCAGGGGGAAGTAATCGATAAAAGTGTTTTCCGGAAAGGGAGGTACTTGAAAGAAAGTACCTCTCTCTTTACACTTGATGTTGACATAGAGAAAAAGTATAATGAGGATAGTTTACTTATATTCAGAGGCGTATACAAGGATTCAGTACCCATTGGTATACATCGATGGTATGATAGCACGGGTAGTTTAAACAAAGTGAGAATATACAATGATAAGGGCCAGGTGGAGGGAGAAGGTATGCTAACTCACTCAGGTAAGCGTACAGGCAACTGGATACTATTTAATAATGAGGGCAATAAATCAGCAAAAGGAAGTTATGAAAACAATTTGCGGGAAGGGAAATGGCAATTTTTTTACCCCGATGGTTTTCTATTTCAGGAAGGCAGTTATTTTAAGGGTAATCCTGAAGGTCTTTGGACTTGGTATTTCAAAGATCAATCGATAAAATGTAAGGAGAACTTTTTGTATGGCGAGCACGAAGGAAACTATCATGAATATGACTCCCTTGGCAATATTATAGTTCAGGGACAATATGTTCAGGGCAAAAGAGAGGGTGAATGGATTGAAAAAGTTGGCGATTTTGTACGTAAAGGAAATTATGAATATGGCCAAAAACAGGATCTGTGGGAATTTTTCTACGAAGATGGAACCACCTATTTCCAAGGAAACTATTTTCAGGGTACTCCTGACGGAATACATAAATATTACTACCCGAATGGAAAAGTGAAAGAGATACGTAGGTATAATAATGGGCGTAGGATTAAAAATTGGGTACGTTTCACGCCTTCGGGGGAGGTATTGCTTATATTGACCTTCGAGCATAACAAAGTGGTTAGAATTAACGGGAAAAAAACAACTATACCTTACGAATAATAATTGTACTTTTGTCGTCTATGGACGATTTGAACATACATAACATAAACACCTCGGATAGTGAGCGCGATTTTGATCAAAAATTGCGTCCGCAAACATTTTCCGATTTTCAAGGTCAACCCCAACTAATTGAGAATTTAGAAATTTTTGTGAAAGCGGCCAGTATGCGTTCCGAGTCGTTGGATCATGTGCTGCTTCATGGCCCTCCCGGATTAGGAAAAACTACCCTTGCGAATATTATCGCTACCGAAATGCAGGTAAATCTGAAACTTACCAGTGGTCCGGTTCTTGACAAACCTGGCGATCTGGCTGGCTTATTAACCAACCTGGAAGTAGGAGATGTGCTTTTTATAGATGAAATACACCGGTTGAGTCCTGTTGTGGAGGAATATTTGTATTCGGCAATGGAGGATTTTTCTATTGACATTATGATTGATAAAGGACCCAGTGCACGCTCTATTCAGCTGGATCTTAACCCCTTCACGCTTATAGGTGCCACAACACGTAGCGGATTATTGACCAGCCCTTTAAGAGCTAGGTTTGGCATAAAATTTCATCTTGAATATTACGACACGCCTGTATTAAAAAAGATAATCACGCGCAGTGCTGCTATATTGGATGTACCTATTGATGAAATGGCTGCTGTTGAAATTGCCGGGCGGAGCAGAGGTACGCCTCGTATTGCCAATGCCCTTTTGCGACGTGTACGCGACTTTGCTCAGGTAAAGGGAAATGGGCATATTGATTTAGCTATGGCGCAATTTGCCCTCAATGCGCTTAATATTGATAGCAAAGGCTTGGATGAGATGGATAACAAGATCTTACTCACTATTATGGAAAAATTTCAGGGCGGCCCTGTTGGCATAAGTACCATTGCTACTGCTATAGGGGAGGACCGAGGGACTGTTGAAGAAGTGTACGAACCCTTTTTGGTGAAGGAAGGTTTTATTAAACGCACACCCCGGGGACGAGAACTTACTCATTTGGCATACGAACATTTTAATCGTGTGCCTGATAATCCCGGGAATCAATCCCGGTTGTTTTAGCTAAAAGCGTTGGATATCTTCTCTAAGCGTTTTATATCCAAAAGTTTTATTTTTCGTCCGTTAAGATCTATTAACTTATCGTGTTTAAATTCCGATAATAAACGAATAACTGATTCGGTAGCAGTACCCACAATATTTGCCAGTTCCTCACGGGTGAGGGATATGAGTAAAACACCTTCCTGGTCATATTGAAATGTATCGCGAAGTTTTAAAAGCACCTCGGCTAAACGTTCCCGAACAGTTTTTTGGGCAATATCTGTAATGAAGGTATTTGCTTCTCCTAATTCTTTGCATGTGGTTTGCATTAGAGCCAATGAAAAGTTGCCATTATTCTTTACCAGGGAAATGAGTGTCTCTCCAGGAATAAAGCATACTACAGCCTCATTAATAACCTCAGCAGAAGAACAGGCTAGATCTCCGCTTAATATAGAGCGATAGCCAACAATATCTCCTTTTTGGGCAAAAGCAATTATCTGTTCACGCCCATCAATGCCCGTCTTAAATATTTTGATGATACCTTTGTGTATACAGTAAAATCCATTGGTTCGAGAACCTTCATGGAAAATTACTGAGCCACGTTTGTAATAATGACAGAGCTTCTCTGCCTCAAGTTTTTCATATTCTTGTGGAGACAGATGTTTAAAAATGGTATTTAGTTCTACGGAACATCCCTCACATGACGGAATTGCATCGTACGTTTTCATAGCTATGCAATCATTGGGTCAACACTAATGGTTGTTTGTTGTTATACTCACAAGGTTTCGCAATATACAATTTAATTATAAATTTGTAAAAATTTTAACATTAACTTATATAGATATGAAAACATCTGTAAATATTAAGTGGCTAAAAGAGATGGCTTTTGAGGCCGATGTAAATGGACATAAAATAACGATAGATGCTGGTGAAAAAGTAGGGGGGCAAGATAAAGGACCCAGACCTAAGCCTTTGATGTTATTAGCATTAGCTGGTTGTACCGGGATGGACGTTGTAAGTATTCTTCGAAAAATGCGAGTTGAGCTGGACGATTTTGATGTGGAGGTTGTGGCCAATAACACTGAGGAGCATCCTAAACATTACGATGAAATGAAGGTTATTTATAAATTCTGGGGAAAAGATCTTCCCAAAGAGAAAATTGAAAAAGCGGTAAATTTATCGGAAGAGCGATATTGTGGGGTAAGTTTTGTCTACAAAAAATATATAAAGATGGAAACCGAGATACGAATTAATCCGGAAAAATAGGAGGAATAGAAAAAGCTGGCATCTGCCAGCTTTTTTATTGAAATTCATTTTATCAAGTACCTGCCTTTAATAAGCGGATTTAAACTGTTCGAGGAAACGTACATCGTTCTCGAAATATAAACGTAGGTCATTCACCTTGTATTTTAGCATGGCAATACGTTCTATACCCATACCAAATGCATAGCCGGTGTATTTTTTGCTATCAATACCGTTGGCTTCTAACACATTTGGGTCAACCATTCCACAACCCAGAACTTCTAAATATCCTGTATATTTACATACGTTACACCCTTTGCCACCACAGAGGTTGCATTTTATATCCATTTCGGCGGAGGGTTCGGTAAAAGGGAAATAGGAGGGACGAAGGCGGATTTCGGTATTCTTTCCAAACATCTCCTGTGCAAAATAGTAAAGGGTTTGTTTTAAATCGGCAAACGATACATTTTCATCGATATACAATCCTTCAACCTGATGGAAAATACAATGAGCGCGTGCGCTGATAGCCTCATTACGAAATACTCTTCCCGGTGATATGGTACGAATGGGGGGCTGAGAATGCTCCATTACGCGAGCTTGTACCGAGGAAGTATGGGTACGCAACAAAATATCGGGGTCTTTTTCCACAAAAAATGTATCCTGCATATCGCGAGCCGGATGTTCGGGTGGAAAGTTAAGAGCTGAAAATACGTGCCAGTCATCTTCTACTTCTGGCCCCTCTGAAACGGTAAACCCCAAATGTTTAAAGATATCGATAATTTCATTGCGAACTACCGATAATGGATGACGTGTCCCCCAGCGAATCGCTTCACCTGGTGCGGTTAAATCTATTCCGGAAGCACTTTGTTTGTCCACTTCGAGGCTTTGCTTAAGCTCCTGTAGTTTGTTTTGAACAGTAACTTTTAATTGATTAAGGCTTTGTCCAACCTCTTTTTTGTTTTCACGTGGAACGTTTTTAAACTCATTAAAGAGTTCGCTAAGTAATCCTTTTTTGCTCAGATATTTAATTCTGAATTGTTCAACTTCATCCAGCGATTCAGTTGTGAATCCTTCAACTTCTGCTACTAGCTCTTTGATGCGTTCTTTCATTGTAACTAATTCAGTATGTGTTTGTTATTTTATTTTTTTTATATCCATTACCACATCCTTTAAAGGACGATCTTGCTCATCTGTCTGTACTTTGGCAATTTTATCTATCACTTCCAGGCCTTCTGTTACCTCACCAAATACTGTGTAGCTGCCATCTAAACGGGGGGTGCCTCCAACTGTTCGATAAGCCTCTCGTTTAAACTCTGGAATCTTATAAGGGCCTGTGGAATCGATATAAGATTGAGCATAGGCTTCTGCTTCCGGAATAAGCATGTCGTAGTTTATCTCTTTGTTGTCTGACATGCTTTCAACGGTTGTTTGTTGAATATAATTCTGGATTAATTCTTTTCGTCTCGTGGCGTTAATCTTCTTTTCCAGTTGATCCAATTCTTTATCGGAAAAAATTTTCCCCTGAACAATATAAAATTGGGAGCTGGAAGATCGCTTTTCGGGATTCGCCTGATCCCCTTCACGTGCTGCTGCAATTACTCCTTTCTTATGAAACAGAGAATCATCAAATTCTGCGGGCAGCGTGTAACCAGCATCCTCTTCGCCTAATACTTTCCCTTTTGGTGCATTCTTGGATGTAGGATCGCCTCCCTGGATCATAAACCCATTAATAACCCTATGAAACAGCAGATCTTCATAAAAATCCTCCTCAACTAATTTCTCAAAGTTTTTTCTATGTTCCGGAGTATCTTCGTATAGTCGAATAACTATATCTCCGTAGGAGGTACGAATCTTATACCGATTCTCTTCATTTTTTTTGCACCCGCTAAAAATTAGCAGAACCAGGGCACTTACTAATAGTGTAATTCGTTTCATGGTACAGGTTATATTTAGTATAGGATAATTACGAATAACTAATACAAACTTAACATTTGTAAAGTCGTAGTATGTTTATATCAACTATTTTCGCTTTTTATTGAATGGAAACAAAATTAAAGGTTTTTGTGGTAATTAACCTACAATTGTCTCTATTTCCTTATCATATATTTTTTTCAGCCTGTTTTAACTGCAACATTAGCTGAGTTTCTTTTTAATACTGGTTTTTGCAATGGTACAACGATTGATTTATACAGTTATTTTACTTATTCTTATCTGTTTACCTTCAGCAAAGGGGCAGAAAGTAGGATTGGTTTTGAGTGGAGGCGGGGCTAAGGGATTAGCGCATATTGGAGTTATTCAGGCACTTGAAGAGAATGAAATACCCATTGATTATATTACGGGTACTTCCATGGGGGCTATTATTGGTGGTCTTTACGCTGCAGGGTATACACCTGAACAAATGCGAAATCTAGTGCAGTCTGAAGAATTTTTACGTTGGTCGACGGGTAAAATTGATGAAAAATATATTTATTATTTTAAGAAGGAGCCGGCTGAAGCCAGTATGATTAATCTACGAATTTCCTTCGAGGATAGTTCGGCTGTTGCACAGCTTCCAAGTAATTTAGTTCCCACTCATCAGATGGATTTAGCTGTATTGCAAATTTTTGCTGCACAGAGTGCTGAAGCCAATTATCATTTCGATTCGTTGTTTGTGCCTTTCCGTTGCATAGCCACCGATATTTACCGGAATAAGGAAGTGGTTTTTTCAAAAGGGAATTTGGGTTCTGCTATCCGTGCCAGTATGACTTTCCCATTTTATTTTAAGCCTATCTCCGTTAACGATGTGTTATTGTTTGATGGGGGTATGAAAAATAACTTTCCCTGGGATGTTTTGATAGAGGATTTTCATCCGGATTATATTATAGGCAGCAAAACTGCCGATAATTCTCCAAAACCTAGTGCTGACGACATCGTAAATCAATTGGAAAATATGTTGCTTTCCAAAACTTCTTTCGATTTACCCCAAAATGGTATTTTAATTGAAACCCAATTCATCGACGTGAAATTATTGGATTTTGAGAAAGCTCCTTACATCATCACCAAAGGGTATATTAATGCAATGCGCAAAATGGATAGTATTCGGCAATTGATTCCTGTTCGACGGTCCGAGGACGAATTGAAGTTGCGCAGAGAGGAGTATACTGCGAAGCTGCCAGCTCTTACTTTTGATCAGGTGCTTATTGAAGGGTTAAATGACTTAGAACGAGAATATTTGTTACAAAGCATTTATCGCAAAGCTGATACTTTTAATATTGAACAGTTGCAGGAAGTGTACTTTAAGCTATTGGCTGATGGCACCATTTCATCTATCTATCCATTGGCAAGTTACGATAAAGAATCAGAGATGTTTAATCTTTATATGCGAGTAAAAGAAGAGAACCGATTGATTACTACCATTGGAGGAAATATTAGTAGTGGCCCTATTAATCAAGGATTTGCCAGTGTTGAGTATAACCAGTTAGGCGCTTATGCCAGAAAGCTTAAAGCGAATATCTATTATGGCAGACTGTATAGCAGTCTGATGCTTAAGGCACGTGCCGATCTTCCTACTTATTATCCTTTGTCGGTAAGCGGTGCTCTTACGCTTAATAGATGGGATTATTATAATTCTAGCAGTGATCCTTTTTTTGAAGATGTACGACCAGCCTATTTAATAAAAAATGAAAGTAATTTTCGTTTGCAGGTACGCACACCTTTGAAAACAAACTCCCTGCTTAGTGCTGAATTTGCTTTTGGTATAGGTGAAGATAAATATTACCAGGTAGAGAGATTTTCCAAATCGGATACAAGCGACCATACTGAATTCAGAGCGCTTCATTATAAAGTTGGTTATCAGAAAAACACGCTTAATTATCGACAATTCCCCACCCGTGGTGATCGGTGGCTTTTTCAGTTAAGTCATGTTCGGGGTGTTGAGGAGTATATTCCCGGTTCAACGGGTTTTCAAGAACGGGAGCGAGGACAATTTCAGCAATGGTTTGAATTGCATGCAAAGGGAGTAAGTTATTTACCAGTAAATAACTGGTATACCCTGGGTGTTTGTGGAGAGGTTAATTGGAGTAACCGACCCTTTTTTCAAAACTATTATGCTACCTTACTGAACACTCGTGCTTTCCAGCCAACGCCACATAGCAGAACCCATTTTTTGCAACGATACCGGGCACATAATTACGCTGCTTTAGGGGTTAGTAATATTTTTACATTAGGTAATTCCTTGCATTTCAGGGCCGAGAGTTATTTGTTTGCTCCTTATCGGAAAATTGAAAAACAACAAAACTTTTTACCTGCCTATGGAGAGGTGTTTCCGAAGCCAACATATTTATTATCCGGGAGTTTGGTATATCACTCTATAGTAGGACCATTGAGCTTAAGTTTAAATTACTATGACAAGGAGGATAAAAATCTCTATTTAATCTTTAATTTTGGTTTTATTTTATTCAACCAAAAAGGATTAGATTAGCGCTTTGAAAGAATTTAAACGACTTGCAGGCCAGACTCTTGTATATGGTTTGGGCACCATTGTACCCAGAGTATTTAACTACTTGGTATTTACATGGTTTTTTACACGCGTATTTTCTAAGTATGAATATGGTGTTTTTACAGAGTTATATGGTCAGGTAGCTTTTTTGCTTGTGTTTCTTACCTATGGAATGGAAACCACCTATTTTCGTTTTCTGAAAGATAAGTTTCCACGTGGAACGGTATATTCTACTGCCCTTCGAACGCTGGCTTTTACCTCTGGTTTCTTCCTTGTTTTAATTTTCCTGTTTTATCAGGATTTTGCCCGATGGATAGCTTATCCCAATCGTCCGCTACTCGTCTTGCTGTTAGGGATTGTGGTGGCTATTGATGCTTTTATATCCCTTCCTTTTGCTAAACTCCGTGCCGAAAACAGAGCCATGAGGTTTGGGATGCTTAAAATTATTAATGTTATCATTATCATCTTTTTTAATCTCTTTTTTCTGGCGGGATTGCCCTATTTGGATACACATTTTTCATCGTCACTTATCTCTTTTCTATATGTACCTGAGTGGGGCGTAGAGTATGCTTTTATTTCAAACCTCCTGGGCAGTGGTAGTATGTTGCTTTTACTTTTTAAGGATATTAAACCTATTCGGATTAAAGGAAACCCTGAGTTGCGAAGGCAAATGTTAACATATACTTTTCCACTTCTTGTGGTGGGATCTGCCGGTATGATTAATGAAGTTTTTGACAAGATTCTGCTGAAATACCTCTTAGACGGAACCCGTGCTGCTTCTGAACAAGTAGGCGTTTATGGAGCAAATTACCGTATTGCTGTTCTTATGACCTTATTTATACAAATGTTTAGGTATGCTGCCGAGCCTTTCTATTTTGATAAGATGAGAGACAAAGACGCGAAACAAACCTATGCCACAGTCATGAAATATTTTGTGATCTTTGGATTGCTCATTTTTCTTGGAGTTATGTTCTACATCGATATTGTTAAGTACTTCATTGGACCCGATTTTCGTAGTGGATTGCATATTGTTCCTATTGTGCTTATTGCCAATTTGTTTTTGGGAATCATTTACAATCTTTCTGTATGGTATAAATTGACAAACAAAACAAAATTTGGCGCCTATATAGCCCTTTTCGGTGCAGCTATTACCTTAGTGTTAAATATTGTATTGGTTCCTGTTATGGGGTATGAAGGAGCTGCCTGGGCAACGCTTATTTGTTATTTTTCCATGATGATTGTTTCCTATTTGTTAAGCCGTCGGCATTACGCTATACCCTACGATCTTAAATCCATTGGGGGATATTTCTTCTTTGCAGTGACCCTTTATTTTATTACAAATAGTGTACATTTATCTTCTGATTTATTGAAATATCTGTTTCATACGCTGTTATTAGCCCTATTTATCATAATTATTGAACGAAGAGAACATTTGATAAGACAAATAAGAGCAAAATAGTTAAACAAGACCTTACTATAAAGAAGATACTATGAAAGTGAAAATTGTAAACAAATCTGAGAATCCATTGCCAAATTATAGCACCACCGAATCGGCAGGCATGGATTTACGTGCAAATCTGAAATCAGAGGTGCTACTACAGCCCCTGGAACGACGACTCATTCCAACAGGCGTGTATGTGGAATTGCCCAAAGGGTTTGAGGCGCAAATACGTCCGCGTAGCGGTTATGCCTTAAAAAAGGGTATAACGGTACTCAATGCTCCCGGCACGATTGATGCGGATTATCGGGGCGAAATCGGGGTTATCCTCATTAATCTTTCCAATTATGCTGTAAAAATTGAACATGGCGAACGAATATGTCAAATGGTGATAAAGAAGCATGAAACGGTTGAATGGGAAGAAGTAAATTCTTTAGAAGATTCACATCGAGGCGACGGTGGTTTTGGAAGTACGGGAACAAATTAATATACAAAAGGTACACGAGGGGTTTGCAATTATTGCAAACCCCTCGTGTAGTAAAGATATAAAAAACGTTAAAAACACCCTTGGCTATTTTCCCGAATCACATTATTAGTACTTTGCTCCTCCATTTTTTCGTCTGGTAGAAATGGGCAGTCGTTTGATGTTAGACAAGGCTCCGGGCTATTAATTATTGACAAACTATGATGAATAAAAACGCTTTAAATCAACTTACAGGTATTTTTTTATTACTTGTTTTTGCTACATGGTTATCAGGTTGTTCAACCGTTAATTCAACCGTTTCTTCCCGTAACGAGACTACTGTTATCGATACAGTTCCCCTAACACAAGAACAAAAGCTCAGTTTCGAATATACCTTTACCGAAGCGGTAAAGCAGAAACTTTTAGGCAATTTTGATAATGCGTTATCTCTTTTGTACCAAAGTTTAGAAGTGTATCCTCAAAGTGGTGCTGTTATGCATGAAATAAGCACGATTAATGAGCTCTCTGACAATATTGAGGTGGCAACAAAATACGCGGGGAAAGCCTTCCAAAATGACCCTGAAAATAAATGGTTTGGTATGCACCTGGCTCAATTATATATTGTTGGGGAACAATATAATAAAGCAATTGATGTATATAAAAAATTGACTGTTTTTTATCCTGAAAATATTGAGTATTTGTACAATTTGGCACTCCTATATGAAGAGACCGAGAAATTTGAGGAAGCGATAGAGACTTATCAGGCTATGGAAAATATTATGGGTGTTAACGAACAACTATCTTTATCTAAAAATAAGCTCTATAAACGCATAGGGAAGCAGAAGAAAGCTGAAAATGAAGTAAAAAAGCTCATCCGGCATTTCCCCAACGAAACCCGCTATTATGGCATTTTGGCTGAAATGTATGCAGCTGACAACAAATACAGAAAAGCCCAACAGATGTACGATAAGCTTTTTGCCATTGATAGTACGAATAATCTTGGACGGCTAAGTCAGTTGGAATATCATCGTGAAAGAGGTGAGTATGAGATTTTTTTCAATAAGTTCGATAAAATACTAGCTGATACTGCAATAGCTTTTCAAAATAAAGTAATGGTTTTTGTCTCGCTCCTTAATAGCCCGCAAGAGATGAAAAAGTATTATTCAGAAATAGAGGAGCGTTTGGCGTTTACAAAAACGAAATATCCTAACCAACCCGACGTATATACCTTACATGCCGATTTGTTTGTAAAGATGCAGCAGTTCCCCAAAGCTGTGAAGGAATTAGAGCGGGTTATTGAATTTGGAAATGCTAAATGGGTTATTTGGGAACAATTGCTTTCGCTGCAGAGTTTTACCGGGGAATTTGAAAGCATGTTTAAATTTGCTCAGAGAGCTACCGATTCTTTTCCTGATAAGCCTAAGGTTTATTTATATGCCGGTATGGGAGCTTTGTTTACTGAGGCTCCTGAAGAAGCTGTTTCCTATTTAAAAAAGGGAAACAGACTTGTTTTATCGGAAGAGACAGATCTTCAAATTAATTTCTATACTTATCTGGGCGAAGCTTACAACGATTTGAAAAAATATTCCCTTAGTGATACGTATTTTGACCGGGTATTACGTCTGGATTCAACAAATGTGTTCGTGTTAAACAATTATGCTTATTATTTGGCGCTAAGAGAAGAGGATTTGGAAAAGGCGTTAAAACTTAGTAAGCTATGTGTTGCACAACAACCTGATAATCCCACTTATCTGGATACATATGCATGGGTACTGTACAAGTTGGAGCGATTTGATGAGGCTCTGGCCAATATTGAGAAGGCAATGGATAAAGGTGGGGCTAAGGATCCGGATGTTCTTGAACACTATGGCGATATACTAAATGCAAATAAAAATTTGAAGGAAGCCATAATTTATTGGAATCTTTCGCAAACACTTGGGAATAAATCAGAAATGTTAAAGAAGAAAATAGAAGCAGCTTCTACTTCGTCAGAAAATACTATTGATTTGGATACAATACTTTAAATCATATAACTGGTATTGTTTAGTTAATGTTATGATAAAAGCGTATAAAAAATAGCACAGCCTATTTTTTATACGCTTTTACCTTTCAACATTTAGAACACAATAAGCAATAACCGGTGTGGATTTCTAAAAAATGGAAAATTTAATGTAAGTTTATCCTGGAAAATGGAATGCTGAATTGTACATGAATTATACCAAAATCCTTACTAAACAAACTGTATTTACACTGGTTACCAGTTTATTTCTTCTTTTTTTCAGTGCTAGTGAAAGTATGGCGCAGTCCAGAAAAGCTTTGGAAGAAAAGAAGAAAAGCGTGCTACAACAGATCGAGGTTACCAATAATTTGCTTAGCGAAACAGAGAAGAATCGAAAGCAAGGTTACAACCGGTTATTAATCATAAAACGTCGGGTAGCCCTGCGTAAAGAACTTGTATCTACCTTGCGGGATGAGATTAACGGAATTGATCAGGAGATTCAACAGAAAACGGAAATTATTCAAAAACTGGAACGTGAGTTAGCCAAATTGAAAAATGAGTATGCCAGACTCATCTATTTTGCCTACAAAAACCGCAAGAATTATGATAAGCTTATGTTTATTCTTGCAGCCGAAGACTTTAATCAGGCCTACAGACGATTAAAATACCTGCAACAATACAATAAGTATCGTCGCGATCAAGCCCAAAAAATTATAAATACTCAAAAAAGCCTTACTTACGAACTTGCAGAACTGAAAGAGATAAAAGGCAGAAAGAAAAGCATGCTTCATCAAAAGGAAAAGGAGCAACATTACCTACGTGATGAGCAAAGGAAAGAATTGGCAGCTATTGATGAGTTAAAATCTAAAGAAGCCGAATTAAAGGCTGATTTACGAAAAGTGAATAAAATTAAAGCTAAGGTAGAGAAAGAAATTCAGGATTTAATCGCAAAAGAGGCCAAGGAAAAGAGTTTTTATAAAAATCTCTCGAATGAGGAGGTAGTGTTGTCTGAAACCTTTTTAAATGCTCGGGGTCGCTTGCCTTGGCCTGTTTTCGAAGGCGTTATTATAGAAGCCTTTGGAGAGCATGCACACCCTGTACTGCGGGGGGTAAAAGTAAACAATGAGGGAATTGATATAAAGGTGAGTCGCAACTTCCAGGTTCGAGCTATCTTTAATGGGCAAGTAAAGAAGATTTTTTCTATCCCGGGGGCAAATACATCTATTATTCTCCGTCATGGACACTATTTAACTGTTTATTCTAATTTATCGGATGTTCATGTAAAAGTTGGAGACTTTGTAAAAAGCGGGACGTATATAGCAGATGTATTTACGATGAAAAATCATGAGAAAAATGCTATCTTGCACTTGCGGATTTATGAGGAGAATAAAACCCTGAATCCTGAGCAGTGGCTTAAAGACAAATAATTGGTAATCAAAAAATTTAATCAATTTGAAACCATTTATTTTTTATCAAGTATACACTCTCGAAAAAAGACCCCTACTATGATAACCAACATGATGCCAACGCAAGTAACCATGGAAAAAAGTATCAATATACCTTCCAAGATTGAAAGCATAAATCTTGTAGAAAAGCTGGTAGACGAAATATCGGAGGAGTCTGCCATTAATTCCGAAGTATATGGCAAAATACTTATTGCCACTGTTGAAGCGGTGAATAATTCAATTGTACATGGCAATAAGGAAGATGATTCAAAAAGAATAGATATTACATTCAACGTGAGTGAAGAAAAAGTCTCTATTTTTGTGGAGGATGAAGGTGATGGTTTCGACTTTGATGCTGTCCCAGATCCCACAAAACCTGAGAATATAGAAAATATTCATGGCCGTGGAGTTTATTTGATGCAACATTTGGCCGATGAAGTAGAGTTTCATGGAAAAGGCAATCGCGTTGAGTTGATTTTTAATATGATATAAGGAAATGGCAATAGAATTTTTTTCGGAAGATATTTCTTTCCAACTCGATAATGAAAAACTGATCCAAGACTGGATCAGTTTTGTTTTACATAAGCATGATGCCGTGATGGGTGACTTGAATTATATCTTTACATCCAATAGGCAAATACTGAAGATTAACAAGCAGTTCTTAGGCCACGATTACTTTACGGACATTATTACCTTCAATTATTGTGATGCAGATGTGGTAAGTGGAGATATCTATATTAGTATTGAAACGGTAGAGGAAAATGCTAAGGACTTTGATGTAGTATTTCAGCAAGAATTGAACAGAGTGATGATTCATGGTGTTCTACATCTTCTTGGATTCGATGATGCTACGGATGAGGAGAGAGCACTTATGCGAAGGAAAGAGGATGAGTGTTTAGCAGATTTGGAAAAACTTTCCTAAATTTTCGCACTTTTT
>JAWOEH010000027.1:0-38913 GCA_046482855.1 Bacteroidales bacterium
GCGAAGCGCGCCCGCAACGACCCGGCGATGCAGGAGAAGCTCGCCGCGCAAAACGCCGCGTTCCGCGGCGAGAAGGGGATTATGAATCATGCGCTCTAACCAGCTGAGCTACCTCGCCGCTTACGGGGTGCAAATATAGTAGAAATTTCACTCATGCAAATATTCTCTGCCTTTTTTTTTCGTTTTTTTTATATCTTGCAACTATCAGATTTATTTAAATCACTAACAATGAAAGAGAAAATTGAACTGGAGTATGGCTTGAATTCTACGCCCACTTTACTATATCCCCGTCTTAGCTCGCCCAGCGGGCTATCCGAATGGTTTGCCGAGGATGCAAATATCAACGGCGACATTATCACTTTCCAATGGGATGGACAGAAACAACGAGCTACCGTAGTGGGTCAGAAGAAAAATGAGCATATACGCTTTAAGTGGGAAGAGGACGATGATGAGGAAAGTTATTTTGAATTTGCCATTCGAAAAGATGAACTCACTGGAGATACCGCTCTGGTAGTAACCGACTTCGCCGAGGCTCATGAAAAAGAGGAGGCCATCGAACTATGGAATTTCCAGGTAGCCGAACTCAAACACATTCTGGGAAGTTAAGGATTTCAATCATTTTATTTTATTCCCACAAAAAACCTCTATTTTTGTGGGAATAAAAATCAGGCGCCGTGAAAAAACTACATACATTTCTACTTAAATCCTATTTTGGGCCTTTTGTTCTCACCCTGTTCATCACGATGTTTATTCTGCTTATGCAGTTTATCTGGAAATACATCGATGAGATTGCAGGTAAAGGACTCGAGTGGTATGTTATGGCAGAGCTGCTAATGCATGTATCGGCCCGATTAGTCCCCATGGCTTTGCCCTTAGCCGTCTTGCTCTCCTCCATCATGACCTTTGGGAACTTGGGGGAACACTTCGAACTAACAGCAGTTAAGTCGGCTGGAGTTTCCTTACAACACTTCATGAAACCCCTGATTTATGTTGTTATTCTTATTAGTATCGGAGCCTTTTTCTACTCCAACCGGGTAATTCCCTACTCAAACTTAAAAGTAGGTGCCATATTATACGACTTAAAAGATATGAAACCCGAAATGCAGATCAAGGCCGGCGCCTTTTATAAAGGCATTGACGGTTTTATCATTAAAACAGCACGCAAAAATAATGAAACGGGCATGATGTATGATCTGATGATCTACGATCATCGAAAAGAGCGAGGAAATCAATCAGTTACCGTAGCTGATTCGGGCAGCATGAGAATGACACCCGACAAAAGCCAACTCATCCTCACCTTATACAACGGAGCCACTTATGAAGAACGACCCGAATCAAAAAAAGGGCGAAACTATGATCCCGAATACCCACACCAACGGCATTTTTTTAAAGAACAGCAACAAATATTTGAACTTTCAGGTTTTGAATTAGAAAGATCTAATGAGGCACTATTCAAAGACCACTTTCAAATGATGAACCTGACTCAACTGGAAGCACGAGTGGATACATTATCAAAAGAGTTCAATCATGTGGCCCACAATTTTTCCGAACGAACACTGAAACGAAACCTGTTTCAACGCGACAGACTTGTGGAAAAGGAAAAACTACCCGCTCCACGCCCCCAAAAAACTGCCCAGAAAAAAAGGCACCCACAAACTAATAATAAAAGTATACCAATAGCGGCAAACGATACTCCAAAAATTACCGACTCAGTAAAAGAAAAGCACAGCAACACACAACTAGAAGAAAACCCAACAGCACTCACAAACTATACCCTGGATAGCCTCATGGGCAAAGTAAAAGTGGAAAATCGCCTGGAAGTAGTACAGCAAGCCCTCACTTATGCCCGTAACGCACAAAATGCCATCAATGGAAAGAAAAAAACCTTCAAATACAAGCAGGAACACATCCGTCGTCATCAAATTGAATGGCACCGAAAGTTCGCTCTCTCCTTTGCCTGTTTGGTCTTCTTTTTTATAGGGGCTCCATTTGGTGCCATTGTCCGCAAGGGAGGTCTGGGCACACCGGTAATCATTTCGGTATTATTTTTTATTGTGTACTACATTATCTCCATTTCCAGCGAAAAATTTGCCCGAGAAGGCATTCTTACTCCCTTTTTAGGCATGTGGATGGCAAGTTTTATTCTGTTTCCCATAGGCATATTCCTCACCTATAAAGCTACCACCGATAGTGTTATACTAAATACCGACACGTATATAAACTTCATCAAAAAGCAATTTAATAAGCTTATTAAGAAAAAATCGAAATCATGACCCTGTCCATCCTCCAAATTGCCAACAAAGGGATAAACCCACCCGATGGAGGAACCATGGCCATTACCCTCCTTACCCGTGAACTGGCGCGCCGAGGAAATCAGGTAACACTTTTCACACTAACAACAGAAAAACACAACAACCCCAATATCTTTCCAGCCTCTTTACAAAAAAACATTCAGTTACTATCGGTACCCGTAGCAACCAAGCCCTCAGCAATAAAAATCCTTTCCCATATACTAAGCTCACGGAAAGATCCCTTTATGGCTAAGCGATTTTATCATCCATCGGTAAAGAAAACACTGATTCACCTATTACAAACCAACCACTTCGACATTATTCAACTGGAGGGCCCCTTCATGGGACTATACCTTCCCATTTTACAAAAATACAGCACCGCTCCCATAATTCTTCGTGCGCACAACCTGGAGTACCGTATTTGGCAACTAAAAGCTCAACGAGCAAGAGGAGTAAAAAAAGGAATTTACAAGTTTATAAGTGAAGAACTAAAGAATTTCGAAGAACACCTATTTTTAAAGTGCCAGGGCATACTTCCCATAACCCCTGTGGACGCAAAAGAAATAGCAATGATTGCTCCACAAGTGCCACAAATGATACTCCCCTATTGCACTGACAACACGCCAAAACAAATCATCAAAAAGACCGGAGGTGTGAATCGCGTTGGCTATTTGGGCGCCCTCGACTGGCAACCGAATATTGAAGGACTCTACTGGTTTATCGAAAAAGTTTGGCATCTTTTACTGCTTGAAAATCCCGAGATAACTCTGCAAGTTGCCGGGCGTAATGCCTCAAGACAACTCCGAAGAGATCTTTCCAAAACTAAAGGGGTTGAATTTGCAGGGGAAATACCCGATGCAGAAGCATTTCTCTCCCAACAATCTGTGCTTGTAGTTCCTTTGTGGTCGGGAAGCGGTATTCGGGTAAAAATTATTGAGGGGATGTCACTGGGACTACCGATGGTTGCTACCTCAATGGCATTGAAAGGCATTGAAGCGACCCATGGCAAGCAGCTGCTTATTGCAGATACTCCGGAGAATTTTGCGAAAAGAACAAACAGCCTATTATCCAATCCTAAGCAAGCAGAGTCTCTGGGTAAGCAGGCGCAAGAATTCGTGCATCAACAATTTAACCAGGAAAAGTGGTTCCCGGAACTCATCCGATTTTACAAAAATATTGCATCTCATGACTAGTGTGCTATTTTGGACTGCTCTGCTACTTATCGGATACACCTTCATCGGGTATCCGATACTGCTAACCCTCTTTAATGCATTAAAACAAAATAGGCCGGTAAAACAACCTTCCGCACACCTTCCTCATTGCACGCTCATAATTCCCGCTTATAATGAGGAGCAAGTTATCGCTCGCAAAATTGAAAATACGCTGAAACTTAAATTCCCAAAAGAGAAACTTTCCATTGTAGTGGTTACCGATGGAAGCAGCGACAACACACCCAAAATTGCAGCCAAATACAACGGAATAAGCGTACTACACATGGCTAAGCGCAGAGGAAAGACTCATGCCATGCTTAGAGCTGTAAATGAAGCTCCTGGAGACATTGTTGTCTTTTCCGACGCAAATACTCTGTTAACAGAAAGCACACTAAATCATCTACTGGCTTTCTTTCACGATCCTACAACGGGATGTGTAGCCGGAGAGAAGCAAATCCTCCATCTTGACAAGCCACATCCCATACAGGCCAGCGAAGGTTTGTATTGGAAATGGGAAGCCTATATAAAAAAGCAGGAATCAGCCTTTTATTCCACAATGGGAGCTGCCGGTGAATTATTTGCCATTCGCAAAAAGCTTATCGCCCCCTTGAAGGAAGATACCATACTGGACGATTTTCTCTTATCGATGCACGTAGCCGAAAAGGGGAAGCGCATACGCTATGCCCCACACGCCATTGCCCGCGAAGAAGGCTCGGCATCGCGCCACGATGAGATGGAAAGAAAGACACGTATTGCAGCCGGGGCGTTTCAGGCCTTAGGAAGAATACAAATTATCAAAAACCCCCTCCGCTACCCGATACTTTTCTGGCAACTATTCTCCCACAAAATTCTTCGATGGCTTTTTGTTCCCTGGTTATTGGTTATGGCTTTAGGGGCCAATATCGCGCTGCTACAACACTACCCTATACCCCATCTATATGGGATAATCCTGCTTTTTCAACTTCTTTTCTATTGCATAGCCTTACTGGGTTTTCCCTTTCAGAACAAAGCCACCAAGGGTACGTGGATTTTCTTTCCAAGTTATTTTATCTTAATGAATGTAGCAATTGTACGTGGAGCCATCAGGCATTTACGTGGACAACAATCAGCTACATGGCAGCGAGTACAAAGAGGCAGTTGAAAGCTAATTTACGAACATTTGTTAGGGTTTTTTTAGCAACTATTGTACTTTTGCATTTTATTTTGATATTCATTTAACAGATTCTTATATCATGTGTGCACATACTGAGGAAAACCCTCTGCAGCTAAACACCATTGAGGAGGCCATTGAGGACATTCGGGCCGGCAAGGTAATAATTGTTGTGGATGACGAGGACAGGGAAAACGAAGGAGATTTTGTTGTTGCCGGAGAATTAATCACTCCGGAAATTGTAAACTTCATGGCCCGATATGGTCGAGGCCTCATATGTGCTCCCCTACCGGAACATCGATGCGATGAGCTGGAACTGGAATTAATGGTAGGGAAAAATACCTCGCTACATGCTACTCCGTTCACCGTATCTGTCGATCTGCTGGGGCAAGGTTGTACAACAGGAATATCAGCCTCCGACAGAGCCAAAACCATTAAAGCTTTAGTAAACCCAAAAACTACCCCTGAAGACTTAGGGCGTCCCGGTCATATCTTCCCTTTAAAAGCAAAAGAGCGAGGAGTGTTACGACGTGCCGGCCATACCGAAGCCGTTGTTGATCTTACCCGACTGGCCGGACTGGAACACGGAGGTGCCTTGGTGGAAATAATGAACGAGGACGGAACCATGGCTCGAATGCCCGAACTCATGGAGATTGCCCGAAATTTCAACCTGAAAATTATCTCAATTGAAGATCTTATTAAATACCGACTTAAACAAGAATCACTTATTGAAAAAGGAGTTCGGGTAAAACTTCCAACCGATTATGGTGATTTTGATCTCATTCCATTCCGCCAAAAATCCAACGGACTTGAGCATGTAGCCTTAGTAAAAGGAGAGTGGACTCCGGACGAACCTGTTCTGGTGCGTGTACACTCTTCATGTGTTACAGGTGATATATTTGGATCCAAACGTTGCGATTGCGGTCAGCAACTTCACGAAGCCATGCAACGCGTCCACAAAGAGGGCAAAGGCGTGGTGCTGTACATGAATCAGGAAGGCAGAGGCATTGGTCTGTTTAACAAGATAAAAGCCTACAAACTGCAGGAAGAGGGCATGGATACCGTTGAAGCCAACATCGAACTGGGGTTTGATGAAGATGAGCGCGATTATGGCGTGGGGGCTAATATTCTTCATGAATTAGGTCTCGGCAAGATCCGCCTGCTGACAAATAATCCCATCAAACGAAAAGGTCTTGAAGGCTATGGATTGGAAGTAACAGAAAATATCCCCCTTGAGATAGAACCCAATAAACATAACGAATTTTACCTGCACACCAAAAGGGTGAAAATGGGACATACACTAGAATTGGTGCCTGAAAAATCAAAAAAATAACAGTATCCCATTATTAAATAAAAAAAGATCGTCAATAAAAAAGGCGGTCTTTTTTATTTTTCAACAGCAAAGAAGTGCTGTAGCTTCCGGTACAAAGCTTCGGGCGACAAATCATTTGCTGCGGCAACTTCCCGAAAGGGTAATTCCTCGTTATCCACCTCTATGCCTAAAGAGTCCATGTCGCTCTTCGCCTCTTTAAACGAGACCGGATGTGCCAGAAAAGCAACTACTTCGCGAAAAGGCAAGCGTGCAGCTTCATCCAGCTCTGGTCGCACAACATCCTTCTCCCAAGTGTCCGATAAATAATTTCCCCCTTCATAAAGCGCATGCAAAGGACGATAACTACCCACCGACAAAAACAATAATGCAGCAAAAAACACAATGCTTGAAAGGAGTTCAATAGGAAGTCTCTCATATTTATGCTGGCGAAAATAATAAACCAGCAAAGTCCCGTTTATCCACAAAAGATGGAACAACGTGGCAAGAACAAACAGCAAGGATAGAGTCGTATGTAGGCTCTCCCACGCCTCCTTATTCAACCCCAAAACCTGCCAATCAATCCAGCGGGCAAGGCTTCCTTCAGGGGCTATATACAAAACAATACCTGACACAAGTAAGCCTAAAAATACGAATAGTAAAGTAACACTGATAAAAGCGGACCACTGAAATTGCTTCATATATATTAACAAATTTTATTGTTTCGCTGCCTAAAGCAAAGCGATTAAACAGGTTACCAGTTCATCCAACCAAATGGCTTCGGTTAAAGATAAACATTCATGTTCTTTTGACCAATAAGAAGCAGAGGGGTTTAAGAGAAAAAACGCCTAAGTAGGTAAAATGGTAAAGCCTATGTAAAGGATTTCATTAAATTTGTGGATCTTATCAAAATCGAGCGGCATGAAGAAGGAAGAGATGCGTATTGTTTTTATGGGCACACCCGACTTTGCAGTGGCCAGCCTTAATGCATTGGTTGACACGGGTTTTCGGGTAGTTGCTGTGGTTACAACACCAGATAAGCCTGCAGGCAGAGGTAGAAAAATTCAGGAATCAGCCGTTAAAAAAGCCGCTCAATCCCATAACATTCCCATACTACAACCTGTAAAATTTAAGGATGATAGCTTCCTTGAGGAGCTTAGAAGCTATATGGCCGATTTGCAAATTGTGGTAGCCTTTAAGATGCTGCCAGAGGTAGTATGGGATATGCCCCCCTTGGGAACTTTTAACTTACATGCCTCGCTGCTTCCCCAATATAGGGGTGCTGCCCCCATTAATTGGGCGCTGATTAATGGCGAAACCCAAACAGGAGTAACGACCTTTATGCTGGATAAAAAAATTGATACCGGTGCACTCCTTAAACAGAAACCGGTTGCCATAGAACCGGATGAAACAGCAGGCACACTTCACGATAAACTCATGCATATCGGGGCAAAACTAGTAGTAGAAACGGCAAATGAAATAGCGGCAGGAGACATTCATCCGGAAGCACAAAACCAACATTCAAATGAACCTCTGAAATCTGCGCCTAAACTTTTCCCCCTCGACTGTAAGATAAATTGGGAACAAAACACACAATCCGTTTACAATCATATCCGGGGGTTATCTCCATATCCGGCCGCCTGGAGCAACATAGTATGGCCGGCGGACCACCGGCAAAAAAAATGCAAAATCTATAAAACAGCCCCCCTACCCGAAACACCTCCACAGGATCCAGGCACTCTACTTAGTGATGGCAAAAGCTACCTGCACTGTTGTACCTCTACAGGTATTCTGGCCCTAACCGAGTTACAGCTGGAAGGCAAAAAGCGTATGGCTGTTGAAGAGTTTCTTCGAGGGGCTCCTGACTTACACCTGGTAAAACTTATTTAACCTGAAAGTATAACCACACTACCCTATCAATATGAAAAAGGATTACGGAAACGATAAGCTCTCGGCTGTAAATGCCAAATTTGAGGCGCAGAAACTGGCCTTTGCCCCAATGGCTTTTATGGCAGCCAAAGTATTACGCGATACAGGCATTCTTAACGCCATAGCAACCAACCCCGACAAAGGGTTGAAATCGCAAGAAATCGCTAACCAACTGCATCTCTCGCAATATAGTGCAGAAGTGCTCCTTGATGCAGGCCTTAGCGCCCAATTGGTATATATGCGTAACGAGCACTACATATTAACCAAAACCGGCCATTTCATTCTTAACGATAAACTTACCCGCACAAATATGGACTTTGTTGCCGATGTTTGCTACAAAGGCATGTTCCACCTTCAGGAGGCCATTGAAACAAATACCCCTGCAGGATTAAAGGAACTAGGCAACTGGCCTACCATCTATCATGGTTTGCCCGAACTATCCGAACAGGCCAAAAAAAGTTGGTTTGCCTTTGACCATTACTATTCCGATGGGGTATTCGAGAGTATTTTACCCATCGTGCTGCCTGAAAAAAGCATGCATCTGCTTGATGTGGGTGGCAATACCGGGAAATTTGCCATGCAATGTGCAGCTTACGACCCCACAGCAACGATTACCATTATGGATCTTCCCCAGCAATTAAACGTTGCCAGAGAAAATGCAAAAAAAGCCGGATACGAAAACCAAATAAAAGAGCACCCCACAGACATCCTCGATCACAACAAGCCTTTTCCAAAAGGACATGACGCCATTTGGATGAGCCAGTTCCTGGATTGCTTTGCTTTTGAAGACATTGTACAAATCCTAACCCGGGCAGCTGACTCCATGAAGCCCAGCAGTCGGTTATACATACTGGAGACCTTCTGGGACAGGCAAAAATACGAAGCGGCAACCTATTCGCTAAATTTCACCTCCTTATATTTCACAGCATTAGCCAATGGAAAAAGTCGCATGTACCACTCCGAAGAGATGAAAGAAGCCATTGAAAAAGCAGGGTTGAAAGCAATTGAAGAAAAAGATGATTTGGGCGTAAGCCATACCTTGCTAACATGCAGCAAGTAACTCAAATTAAGGCTTTCGGCCGCGGAGCCACAGCTTTGTGCCCACTTGTGGTTCCGTTCCTTTTTCCATATTATTCCGGTCGTAAAGCTTATCCAGCTTAATGCCATATTGTTGGGATATATGATGCATGGTTTCACCCTTCTTCACCATATGAAAGTCATTGCCCACTTCCGCACGGCTTCGTTTTGGCTGCAAGTAAATAATCTGGCCTGGTTCCAAAGTAGTCCCCCTTGCCAAATCGTTATAGCGAGGCAACTCCCAGGGGAGCTTTTCAAAAGTTTTTGTAAGCGACCGCAACGTCTCTCCCTTTCGTACAAGCACATACTCAATACGATTCCGCGAATGAATACGCCCCTTGCCCATTCGGATGGTAAACTCATCAACATCGGCAAGTTCTTCCGATTGAGGTTCTGCCGCTCCATGCGACGATGACTTGGTTTGCGTAACATTGCCAATGGCATCGGGTCGTCTAACGCCCTGATCCAATACATATAGTTGGTTGTCTTCAATAATTTTTATTAACAAACGGGCATACGTTTTACTAGTTGCATAACCGGCCTTCTGCAACCCTTTTGACCAACCCTGATAGTCGGTCAGATCCAGGTCAAAAAGAAATTGGTAGCGACGCCCTTCCACCAAAAAATCGGAGTGATCACGATAAGAATCATAGACACTCCCATACTTGCGAAAACACTCATTCCGCCGATCATCGTGGTGGCGCACAGTGCCTCCGCGCCAGGTACTGTGACATTTAATGCCAAAGTGATTATGAGCTTTACGTGCAAGTGTGCTATTCCCATTATCCGACTCCAATAGTGCTTGTGCAATGGTAATAGAGGCAGGCACTCCGGTACGTTTCATCTCTCGTATGGCAAGATCCTGATAAGTTTTAATGTACTCTTGGCGGTCGATGGATACCACCGGAGCGGTTTGCCGAGTTGCCTTCCGGGAAGAAGAACACCCCACAAGAAAGAGGAGAAGAAGAGGGAAAAGTCGTATTTTCGTCATTTTTTCGTATTTTCGACACAAATAAATCATTGCAATGCAACAAAGCACATGCCATATCAAGCAAAAAACTCAATGTACAAATATATAAAAACAAGGTTTGGATATACATATTCCTCTAAATTTCGTATCCATGAGTAAGTGCTTGAAGTGCATGCCTTGTCTAAGCAATTAAAAAAAGCAACTGTGAAAAAAATAACCATCACTTCGGAACTCGAGCAATACAGCACATTTAATGAGTTAGACAACACACGCCAGGAGCTTGTGCAGCAAGCCATTGAAAGCTCCCGAAAGGCGTATGCTCCTTATTCAAACTTTCAGGTAGGAGCAGCCGTGCGTTTAGAGGATAATACCCTTGTAATTGGCAACAATCAGGAGAATGCGGCCTATCCTTCAGGATTATGTGCCGAACGGGTGGCACTGTTTGCTGCCCACGCACAAAACCCCGAAATTGCCCCAACACAATTAGCCATTGCGGTTCACCGAAATAATGAATTAGCCGAATTCCCTACACCTCCTTGCGGATCATGCCTGCAAGTAATTGCTGAGCTGGAACACAAATTTGCTCACCCCATTGAAATTATTCTCTATGGGAAGCAAAAAGTGCTTATAGCTAAATCAGTGAAAACATTTTTACCTCTCTATTTCAATAAAGATAAGCTGTAATATTTAATAGGTTGAGAGGATTTTGCGGAACTCTTTATTGGGAATAACACCTTCCTTGTCGGCCGAAAATTCTGGTTTCAGGCGTTCGACATAATACATCTCAATCTCCCCTTTATTTTTCACACCAATAGGGCCACGGTGTGTGCATACGAAATAGTCTTTGATATAATTATAGGTATCTCCGGATACGTTAACCTTCTCCACCTCACCTCCTTCTTGCATACGAGCAGCCGTATTAACCGTATCTCCCCAAATATCATAGGCAAACTTCTTCTTCCCGATAACCCCGGCAATAACCTCGCCGGTATGTATACCCAAACGAAGCGACCAGGGTATCTCGCCCCTTTGTTGTTGCTCCAAATAATTTCGTCGCATAAACTGCTGTATGCGCAAAGCAGCAAGGGTTACATCAAACGGATTGCTTTTATTACGCAAAGGAAGGCCGCCGGCGCACATATAGGCATCTCCTATCGTTTTTATCTTTTCGATAAAATGCTCCTCTACCACCTCATCAAACACCTGAAAGAAAGTATTTAATTCTTTAATAAGATCCTGTGCCGACATTTGTTGAGCCAGGGAAGAAAAGTCCTTAAAATCGGTGAACATTACTGTTACTCGCCGATATAGTTTGGATTTGGCAAATCCCTTTTTCTTAAGCTGTTCGGCTGTTTCAAAAGGCAAAATATTTAATAGCAATTCATCGGATTTCCTTTTCTGCTCCTCGATAAATTCCTTCTGCGTTTCTATCTCTTTGCGTTGTCGCTCCAAAAGCTCATTGGTACTTTCCAGATGCTCGGCAAGTGTAAGCAGATGATCATTTTTGGCTTCTAACCGCTCTTCGGCAATTTTATTCCCCGTAATATCCGACTCCAACACCACATACTTAATCAAAGTTCCCTCCTCGTCGAAGATAGGACTCAAGGTTGTTTGAATCCATTTTCGCCGATTAGATGGCGTAAAGTAATCGTTTTCATACACCACACTTTCCCGGGTTTTTCGTGCATCTTCGATAGCACGAAAAAGCAACGGGTGCGATGGGGGGGAGAATTTTGTCACACCCAATCGTGAGAGGTATTCATTAAGCGAACATTCATACATACGTACAAATCCATCATTTACCCAGTCAATACTCCCATCAGGATCGAAAATAGCCACCGAGTTGGCGGCACTAAGAGCTACCAACGATAACTCTTCAAGGTGCTTTAATCGAGCATCTTTATCAAGGGTTTGCTTATAATTTCTCTTAACAAACTCGTGGCGAAAGATAAACTCCTCAATACGAAACGGATTTACGATAAAATCATCGAAAGCAAAATCACTCCAATTGTCCAACTGATAGCGTGTTGCAAAGTCCACCATACAAAGAAGGGTGCAATTCATCCGCCGGCAAATTCTTAAAGCTGGCAGCAACCTACGCCGATCAATATCAGATAAATAAGCATCTTCAATCACCAAAGCATCGGGAGGAGGATCAGGAAAATCAGAAATGAGGGTTTCAGGCGTACAAGACTCAATTTTCACATCTACTCCGGAAGCCTTACAGCTAGCTTCAATACCAGCTTCTACTCTCCTTCCATCTTCCATCACGAATATCGTGTAGCCCATTTACCAAGTAATTATAATTCTTTTCGATTTAAAGATAATCAGATTTTCAAATTCCCAAAAGATTCATCTGTAATTTTTTACCAGCACAAAAGTTTCTTTGAAAAAGCTGAACGTTTTGTTCGATCGTACGTAGAGATCCTATCATATGGAAAGGAAGTACAAATAACCGGGATAATTTCCCTTTTCCAGACCAATTCATTATCTTACAAAACACTATAGCAGCTACCACATGTCTTACTCAATCCTCATAGCTGATGACTCCGAACTTGAGCAGATGTATGTGGACAAGATCCTCCGCTCGCATTTTGCAGGCATCAACATTTTTTGCGCCTACAATGGGAAAGATGCTGTAGATATGGCCAAAGAGCACCTGCCGGACGTTATCCTAATGGATGTGGAGATGCCTAAAGTGAATGGGATAAAAGCGTTACGCCACCTAAAACAAAATACCCTTACACAACATATTCCTGTAATTGTTTTTACTGCCTCTTCTGATTTTATCGATGCGTTTGATGCCGGTGCGATTGATTTCATTCAGAAACCATTCAATAGTATTACCCTCATTACGCGCATCAAATCTACGATTAAACTGGTGGATGCTCATAGAGCCATTAACCAGCAACGTGACGAGATTGAAGAGAAAAACAAAGAAATACAGCTCCAGCACGAAAACGTTGTAAAGCAAAGAGACATCATCCAACGGAAAAATCAGGAAATATTAGCTGATCTGAGGTATTCCCGGCGTATTCAACAAGCAGTGATGCCCGATAAAGAGATAAAAAAACTTCCTCTTGAGGAGTATTTCATTCTGAATAAGCCTCAAAATATTGTAGGCGGTGATTTTTACTGGTTAACCGAAGCACATGGCAAAATTCTTATTGCTGTTGGTGATTGTACAGGTCATGGCGTTTCAGGTGCCCTCATGCACATGCTGGGAACAGTATACCTGAGCAAAATTGTGCGAACAGGAATTTATAATACGCCTGCCGACATCCTGTATTTACTACGCGAGGAGATTATCCGATCATTACACCAAACAGGAGAAACAGGGGAAACCCAGGATGGGATGGATCTGGCTATTTGCATCCTTGAAAAGGATCAATCCAAACTCTCCTTTGCAGGTGCTAATAATCCACTTTATTATATACAGCAGGGGGAATTAAAAGAGATAAAAGGCGATCGCATGCCGGTAGGTATTCATATTAACAAGGACTGGCCCTTTACCAATCATGAATTAAACCTGGAAGGTGTAGAAGCTATTTATCTCTTCTCCGATGGATACGTAGACCAATTCGGAGGGCCCAGGGGGAAAAAATTCCGATACAAACAGTTCAAAAACCTTTTACACCAAAACTATCAGCTCAACTTCGAAAAGCAAAAACACATTCTCGAGAAAACATTTATCAAGTGGAAAGGAGATCTAGAGCAAATAGATGATGTATTGGTAGCAGGCATCAAAATAACCCCTTTCAAAAATCAATGATACCGGGCATGAAAAATTTCACACTCCTCCTTCTCCTCTCCCTTATCGCATGCATAGGAATTGTACAGGCTCAGGAATCGACTGAAGTAAACAACTGGTTGCAAGAGGCAATAAAGGCTAAACAAGAGAACAATGCGCCTCAGGAGTTACGGGCACGTAACAAACTTGCCTTCTATTTTTGGGACCAGCAAGAACTCAACAATGCCATAACGCACCTGGAAAGAAGTCTCGAGCTCAATACCTTGCTCAACAATCCCAACGGCATACAGCTCACGCACAATTACCTGGGCATTTTATATACTGAAACACACCAATACAACAAAGCCTTATCCCACTTCAACTCAACTCTCTCCATAGCCCGGCGAAGAAATAACAAGACAGAGGAAACTTCTGCCCTTCTGAATATAGCGCAAGTATATGCAGCACGTGAGAATCCCAAAAAAACCATTGCCCTTACACTGGAGGCTTTACCCATAGCTAAGGAGCAAAATCATTTGAAAAATATCCGTCACTGCTATGGGTTGCTTTCGGAAAGCTATCAAACCCTAAAAGACTCGGAAAAAAGTCTTTACTACTTCAACCAATTCTCTACCATCGATAAACACATAAAACAACAAGAGATTGAAAGAATTCAACAGCAGAGCAAAACAGAGGTAGCAGAGGCAAACAAAAAGAAAGAGCAAACAACCGAAGCCCTCCATTTTAAGGAGAGGCAATTACAAGACGCGAAAGACTCGCTAACAGTGGCTGAGCAACAACGACGCGAACAACAAATGTTTATCACCTTGCAGGAAACAGTCCTCCGGGAAAAAGAGGTGCAATTACAACTTGAGCGTTTATGGCGTGCCGTTCTTATAGCAAGCATTGTTTTGTTGTTAGGCTTTGTTATAGCACTCTTCTATTTTCTGGCAAAAATCCGTAAACAAAAAAGACAAATTGAAGATCAGCATGAAAAACTGAGCCAACAAACAAAACAAATTCAATCAAGCATAGCCTACGCTGAAACCATACAACAAGCAGTTCTTCCCTTACAGAAAGATCTTCCCGAATATCTTCAGAGCTTTCTTATCTTCCACCCCAAAGATGTGGTTTCCGGCGATTTTTATTGGGATTACAAAACCCCCACTCACACCTATATTGCTTGTGTCGATTGTACCGGCCACGGTGTCCCCGGAGCCTTTATGTCCATGATTGGAACCATGCTGCTAAATGAAATTGCAGCCAGCCTCCATACAATTAATCCTGCAGCCCTGCTCGAAATACTGGATACTCATATTCAAAAAGCCTTAAAGCAAGATATAACCGACAATACCGATGGCATGGATATACTTGTCATTGCCATTCCTCATGAAGGAAACACAAAGAGTGTCCTGTTTGCAGGCGCTAAACGGCCTGTTTATCATTTCCGGAAGCAGACACAAAAGCTCCATGCAATCAAAACAACACGACGCGGAATTGGGGGGAAGAAACTCAACAGTACCCCTCCTGTTTTTGAAAACAAAACGTTGATCTTTTCCCCGGGCGACTGTCTCTACCTAAGCACTGACGGCCTTGTAGATCAACAAGATACACAACGCAAACGCTTTGGCAGTCAAAAGCTCATAAAGCTCCTTACCAGTATTGGCAATAAGGAAATTACAGAACAACATCAGGCACTTGAGCTGGCTTTAAAAGAACATCAGGGAGAAGAACCGCAAAGAGATGACATTACCCTTTTGGCATTAAAATTTGGGGGCCTATGAGAACCAATAAAACCGATATAATCGGCTCCCCAAAAATAAAAATGGAATATCATGGCCCCTTCTTTATCGAACTGATTTCTATTTTAGGCATGCAGGTTAAACGCCACACATACGGTTACAAAACTGCAAAAAGCAAACTTTTTAAGCTTTTCTTGGAGCTCTCACAAAATGTGGCAAATTACTCCGAAGACAGATTTTTGCTACATGGAAATCAATCAGTAGGGATTGGCAAACTTATTTTAAAAGATGAGGGAGACACTTTTTGCTTCGGGACCGAAAATCTGGTAAAAAATTCAGATGCGCTAATTTTATATGAACGATGCAAATTATTAAACCAATCGGAACCGGAAGATCTTCGCGAATTAAAAAGAGAAATGCGACGATTGGATCCAGGCACGAAATATGGCGCGCGTATAGGGTTAATACAAGCCGTGCTCATCTCCAATAACGCCCTTACTTTTTCCGTAAAAACAATTGACAAACAACACAGTTTGTTTACTATTGCAATAACCATTGATAAAAATTAACAGTCATGAAAGATATACACCTGGGAACATCAAACAAAACCCCATATTTTCCTGAAGTGCATTTCAATGCAAAAACAGGGGAGTGCTCATTGGCAGGAGAATCCTATATGGAAGAAACCTACAAGTTTTACATCCCCCTGATGGAATGGTTAAAAGAGTATATTGTAGAAGTACAAGGCCCCATCACCTTACACATAAAACTTATTTACCTGAATACAAGCACATCAAAGTGTTTGCTGGATATATTTGAAATATTAAAAAACTATAAGGATGCCGAGGGGAAAGTAGTTGTTAAATGGTCCTATCTGAGCGATGACCCCGACATGGTAGAAGAGGTTGAAGATTTCGAGATCGAAAGCGGTCTTGCTATCGAGCTTATTGAAGTAAAGGAATAAAAATGGGGGCTTACGCCCCCACTGGTTTATTTTACGATTTCAACCCATCCGTAGGGATCCGGCGCATCACCAAACTGTATGGCCACTAACTTATCATAAATCATTTTTGAGATAGGCCCTGGCTCTCCATTTTTACAGTACTCATACTTTTTATCCTCATCCATATCGTATATCTCTCCAATTGGCGAGATAACAGCAGCAGTACCACATGCTCCAACTTCATCAAAACTATCAAGCTCATCGATACTTACAGGACGACGCTCCACTTTTAGATCCATATCCGGAACCATCTCGATTATGCTCTTATTGGTAATGGAAGGTAAGATGGCAGGTGACTCAGGTGTGATGTACGTATTGCCTTTAATGGCAAAGAAGTTGGCTGCACCTATTTCGTCAATGTATTTTTTACTGCAGGAGTCAAGATACATAGGGGCTGCATAACCCGCTTTATGAGCTTTTTCCACACCACGCAAGCTGGCAGCATAATTTCCGCCCACTTTAAGGGTGCCAGTTCCCAATGGGGCTGCACGATCCGTATCCCGCACCACAGCAATTTTAACGGGATTAAACCCTTCTTTAAAATAAGGACCAACAGGTGTTACAAATACTACAAAGGTATATTCTTTCGCGGGCTTCACCCCAATCTCGGGGCCCGAACCAAATAACACCGGCCTTATGTAAAGAGAAGCGCCAGTTCCGTGTGGAGGCACAAACTTCTCATTCTTCTTAATGGCAGTAAATACCGCCTCTTTAAACACCTCTTTTGTAGGGGGTGCCATTAAAATTCCGTTGGCCGAATTAACCATTCGCTTATAATTCTCTTCCCAACGAAAAACGCGTATTTGTCCATCTTTTCCCCGGTACGCTTTCATACCCTCAAAAGCTTCCTGTCCATAATGCAGCACCGTGGCCGACATATGAATCTGTAAATATTCCGACGAGGAAATTTCTAAATCTCCCCATGCACCATCTTTATAAGTGCAGCGTACATTGTAGTCGGTTTTCATATAACCGAAAGGCAAGTTACTCCAATCTAAGTTCATCATTTTTACGCTATTTAGTGGTTTTTAACCAATTCAACATATCTATTTGAAATCAAAAAAGCCGAAACGTTTAACACATCCCGACTTAATTTCTTATTTCCTTTTTAGCAACACCAGCAAACGTCCCAAAAGCACAATAACCAAGGGTAAGAGGAGTTGAGGAAAACTTTGCCCTATAAGTACGCCTCCAACCAACACCAGTAGAATAAGCAACAACATCAACACTATAATCAGGCCTCGCATACCCATGCTCCATGTGCGCTTGAAGCATCCCATGGCCACAAGGAGGAACAATGGGTTAGCCCATAAAACATTCCAGTTTGCATCAAAAGCAGTATGCTTGGATCCTACCCATAAAGCCACAATTGTAATTCCCAGAAGGCCCAGCAGTAAAAACAGCGAGAAATCTAAAAAACGAATAATACGCCCAATGTGCGGCATCCGAACATACTCCCATATACTCCAAATAAATACAAACACACTTAGAGCAAAAACAATTGGATGCCACGGAAACGATTGTTGTGTGCGACCTTCCGGCGCCTTATATAAGGTAATAGGATCTGAAGTAAGAGGCTCATAGGCATCTCCTCGCTTTACCTGCATCTCGGAATAAATATACATTACATAATCAGGAATAAACATGTATTCAACAGGCTTCATCTGTTCATCGGCTCGTTTCCCCAGCAAGATATTGATTCCATTGGCTAACCAATAACGATGCGCAGTATATTTGTCCAACAGACTTCTGAAAGTATGCACTCGATATTTCCCTGAATCAAAAACCACTGTACTGTCGATATGCTTGTGCAGCATCTCATGAACTCGAGTAGCACAATTATCATGGAAAAAATCATACAAATAGTAGCGGTTTTCCGGTTGATAGTTTTTTTCTAAAGCCTCAACCAACTGGCTCTTTTCCTTAGGGGTAAAATGTAACCGTTGTTCATAAACGGTTCTGTTTTCCTGAAACATACCATAAAGCACCCGTTGAAAGTTTCCCCTGGCTAATTGGTACTTTAAATTTCCCCGTACAAATTTCAATACAAAGTTGGGCGTGTCAAAATCGAAGGTTCCATAATTGTATACTATATCCGTTTTTGTACTACTATTCTGTACCCGGATAGCCGTATGCCCAAACAGCGAATAAACTTCATCGCCGGGTTCATATGTTAAGATAGATACAGTAAGTTCACTCCCTTGGAGAGTTCCCATGGATTGCTCAGTAGCAGACAAATACTCAACAGACAATAGCAATACCAACAACAAACAAAGCCGATGCAGCATAAGCAAAAATTTTGCAACCTAAGATAGGGAAATTATAGCGATTTGCCGCCATGTTCTACAAAATAATCCCACAGCTTATCGGCTGGTGGATTTGCAATTATTTTAACAGGTTCAAGCTTTACCGGGTGTTCAAACGAAATTTCGCGAGCGTGTAAACTGATTCCCCCATCGGGATTCGAGCGCGGATAACCGTACTTCAAATCGCCTTTTATCGGGGATCCAATAGCTGCCAGTTGAGCGCGAATCTGATGATGTCTGCCTGTATGTAAATCAATCGACAACAAATGGTAGCGTTCCGAAGAGGCTAATAACCGATACGTTAACTCAGCTTGCTTACTATTACTTTGGGGTTTTGTATAAGCAAAGGACTTATTCTTCTTCTCATTCCTCACAAGATAATGCGTCAGTCGATCTTCGCTCTTAGGCGGTTGATTTTTCACAATGGCCCAATAGGTCTTTTGCAGCTCTTTTTGCTGAAAAAGCTTATTCATACGGCTTAAGCCTTTGCTTGTTTTAGCAAAAAGTACCACACCACTCACCGGTCTGTCGAGTCGATGGATCACACCTACAAATACATTACCCGGTTTATTATACTTCTGTTTTAAGAAGATCTTCAACTGTTTATCCAGAGAGATATCGCCTGTTTTGTCTCCTTGTACTAAATCCGAGGTTCCCTTATTAAGGGCAATTATATGATTGTCCTCATAAAGCACCTGTAATTGATGGTCGCTCACACGTAATAAAGTTACCTGATGTTTATTAATATTGTTCTCTGTCGTTGGGAAAATCGACACTTTTCACGTCATGAATATAATTGGTTACTGCTCCTTTTATCTCAGCAAACAAATTATGGTAGCGACGCAAAAAACGGGGCGAAAAAGCCTGTGTAATCCCAAGCATGTCGTGCAATACAAGCACCTGTCCGTCGACTTCGTGTCCGGCACCAATTCCTATAACGGGAATTTTCACTTCGCGGGTTACCCGTGCAGCTAATTTTGCCGGGATCTTCTCAAGTACAAGAGCAAAACAGCCAGCCTCCTCTAACTTATGTGCATCCTCAATAAGTTTCTCGGCCTCCTCTTCCTCTTTAGCTCTTACTACATAAGTACCAAACTTATGAATCGACTGGGGGGTTAGACCCAAGTGCCCCATAACAGGAATACCAGCCGAAAGAATGCGATTAACAGATTCGAGAATCTCACTCCCTCCTTCCATCTTCACAGCATGTCCACCCGTTTCTTTCATCATACGAATGGCATTATTCAAGGCCTCTTTGGAGTTACCCTGGTACGAGCCAAAGGGTAAATCGGAGACTACAAGTGCTCGGTTTACTGCACGTACTACCGATTTAGTATGATAAATCATTTCATCCATAGTAATAGGCAAAGTCGTCTCGTTTCCTGCCATCACATTGGATGCAGAGTCGCCTACTAAAATAACATCGATGTTCGCCTGATCAAGAATTCGCGCCATTGAATAATCATAGGCAGTTAACATGGCAATCTTTTCGCCTTTTAATTTCATCTCATGTAATACATGAGTCGTTACTCGTTTTATTTGAGAATGCACTGACATAAGTCCTCCGTTTTTAAGGTACAACAGTTTCCGGTTCAATCTATACAAGCTCCTTGAAAGAGCGCTTGGTAAGATCCGAAAACAAAGAAGTATAGGCAACAAAACTACGAATAAAAGCAATGCAATGTGACATTTTTCTGCTATCAGGACATGCTTGCCAACACTTTCCTGTCGTTATGTCATAAAAGTTGACAAACCATAAGATCTGTTGAACGCATTTCCTGTCAAATTATCATCTAATCCCCGTATCTTTTCATTGGCACAATGCTTGATACCTTCCTAGCAAAACCGAAATACGAACAATAAAAAATAAAATCAATAAAATGGGTAAAATAATTGGAATTGACTTAGGAACAACGAACTCTTGTGTTTCTGTAATGGAGGGGAATGAACCTGTAGTAATCCCTAACAGCGAAGGTAAAAGAACTACACCGTCAATTGTTGCCTTTATCGACAATGGCGAACGCAAAGTGGGAGATCCGGCGAAACGCCAGGCCATCACAAACTCCACTCGAACTGTCGCATCTATCAAGCGATTTATGGGGGAAACCTACGATAAAGTAACCAAAGAGATCAACCGTGTATCCTATAAAGTAACCAAGGGTGAAAACAACACACCTCGTGTACAAATTGATGATCGCCAATACTCACCTCAGGAGATCTCAGCAATGGTCTTGCAGAAAATGAAAAAAACTGCCGAAGATTACCTGGGACAAGAAGTTACAGAGGCGGTTATTACCGTACCTGCTTACTTTAGCGACTCGCAACGCCAAGCAACAAAAGAAGCCGGCGAAATTGCTGGCTTAGAGGTGAAACGTATCATTAACGAACCTACGGCTGCTTCATTGTCATATGGTCTGGATAAGAAAGATCGCGACATCAAAATTGCAGTATTCGACTTAGGTGGAGGTACTTTTGATATCTCTATCCTCGAACTAGGGGATGGCGTATTCGAAGTAAAATCAACAAACGGTGACACCCACCTTGGTGGTGATGACTTCGATCAGGTTGTTATTGACTGGTTGGCAGAAGAGTTCCAAAAAGATGAAGGCATTGATCTGAAAAAAGATCCAATGGCCTTGCAGCGCTTAAAAGAGGCAGCTGAAAAAGCCAAGATTGAGCTTTCAAGTTCAACCAGTACGGAAATTAACCTGCCCTACATTATGCCGGTTGATGGCGTACCTAAACACTTGGTAAAGACGCTTTCACGCTCAAAATTTGAGCAACTTGCCGATTCATTAATCCAGGCAACGCTTCAACCCTGTAAAAAGGCATTGTCCGATGCAGGTATGACACAATCGGATATTGACGAAGTGATTCTGGTTGGAGGTTCTACACGTATTCCCGCCATTCAGAGCGTAGTGGAGAACTTCTTTAAGAAAAAACCTTCCAAAGGAGTTAACCCCGATGAGGTTGTTGCCATTGGTGCGGCTATTCAGGGAGGTGTATTAGCAGGTGATGTGAAAGACGTGTTGCTTCTTGATGTTACGCCTCTCTCATTAGGTATCGAAACAATGGGCGGTGTATGCACGAAGCTTATTGAAGCCAACACAACCATCCCGACAAAGAAATCGGAGACGTTTACTACCGCTTCTGACAACCAACCTTCGGTAGAGATTCATATTCTTCAGGGAGAACGACCTATGGCCAAGGACAACAAATCTATCGGTCGTTTCCACTTGGATGGCATTCCACCAGCACCCCGTGGCGTACCACAGGTAGAGGTAACTTTCGACATCGACGCGAACGGAATCCTGAATGTATCGGCTAAGGACAAAGCCACAAATAAAGAGCAGAGTATCCGCATCGAAGCCTCATCAGGTCTTTCAGAAGACGAAATTAAGCGCATGAAAGAAGAGGCGGAAGCCAATGAGGAAGCGGATAAGCAAGCCAAAGAGAAGATTGATAAGATGAATACCGCCGATGGTTTGATATTCCAAACGGAGAAACAGTTGAAGGAGTTTGGCGACAAATTGTCAGCGGATAAAAAAGGCCCTATTGAGAAAGCGTTAGCTGACTTAAAAGAGGCACATAAAAACGAAGATCTGGCAGCTATCGATACGCACACAGAGGCCTTAAATCAAGCATGGCAGGCTGCATCTGAAGAGATGTACCGTGCCGGACAAGAGGCTGAAGGTGCTCAAGGACAAGAAGGTCAGCAAGAGCAACCCGGAAACGATCAAGCAAACGACAATAAAGACGACGGAGAAGTAACAGATGTTGACTTCGAAGAAGTTAAATAAATAGCTTTATCAGTTTTTAAGAAACCGGCAGGAGCATCGCTTCTGCCGGTTATTTTTTTGTATTTTTGAAACCATTGGCAGAGCACACGGAAAAATATTTAGCAAAACTAATACTACAACCATGAACATACACCAAAAGCTACTATTCATTCCAATCCTTCTGATAAGTTTCAGCTTTAATGCATTTACTCAGAATGATACAACCTTTAACCAGATAAACGACAAGGGACAAAAAACAGGCTGGTGGAAGCGACATTACAAGGACGGAACCCTGATGTACAAGGGGTATTTTAAAGAAGGGAAACCCTCTGGGGAATTTAAACGATACAACGCTGAAGGTATACTCATTGCCAGAATGCACCATCATTCCTCGCATACCGATGCGGAGCTTTTCTATGAAAATGGTGAATTAAAAGCCAAAGGCAGATACCTGAATCAACAAAAAGATAGCACCTGGACATTTTTCACCGACCAGGGGCATATTATCAATAAAGTCCCCTTTCAGCGGGATCAGAAACATGGACTTGAAAAAAAATATTACCAATCCGGGCAAGTTTCCGAAGAAATTCAATGGAAGCAGGGAGTTAAACACGGAACCCATAAGCAATTTTATCCCGATGGGGACTTGAAGATGAAGGCAGATTTTGTGATGGGCGCCATGCATGGAACTACAGCCTTTTATCATGAAAATGGTGCACTCGCCACAAAGGGTGAATACGTGCAAAATCTAAAAAGTGGCCCTTGGGTCTACCTCTCCACCGAAGGCGATACTCTGGAAACAATAACCTATCATCAAGGAATTGCAGAAAACCAGGAGCAGCTTTTACAAAAAGAGACCCAAGAGATCCTGGAGATGGAAAAAAAAGAGGGCCAAATTCAATCCCCACAAAACAACCAATACAACCAAATTCCTCCGGATAATCCTAGAAAAAGGAACCGCAGAAAAAGAAGATAGGAATCCCGTCCATTCGTCTGCAAGCAAGAAATCAGAGCAAAGAACTGACAAAAGGAGCCTTTCAAAATAACGGGAAAGGGCTCCTTTTGTGGTTTAATCCACCAATTTAGCCACTGCTTTAAAACTCTTTCGCAGGAAATCTCGTAGAATTTTTGTAAATTTCTGCCCGATGGAAACGATGTTACGCTACTCGTTTCAAATCGCATGCGAAACCGATGGCGCCTATGAAAATACATCTACACCTTTTAGTACTGGTACTACTCATATCCTCACTTACTGCGCTCGGGCAAAGTCGTTTTTGGGTTGAATTTACCGATAAAAAAAACTCACCTTACACGCTTTCGGCACCGGAACTTTTTTTATCAGAAAGATCGCTGGAAAGAAGACACAAACAGGGAATACAAGTTGACAGCTCCGATCTTCCCGTAAGCCCAACCTACATTGATAGCCTTGCATCCATGGGAATTACGCCCAAACACACCTCCAGATGGCTTAATGCTATTAGTGTTGAAACAAAAAAGAACAAAACGGTGAGCCATTTAACCACATTAAGCTTTATCAAACGCATCTATCCTGTTGCGGAAAATACCAGACATGCAACAACCAAAGCCCTTATTCCTGCTAGTGTACAAACAGCTGCACAAAGTCAGGTGGAGATGCTGGGGGGACACATACTCCACAATAACGGATTCAAGGGTGCCGATATACATATTGCCATATTAGATGGAGGGTTTTATAAAGCCCATGAAAATCCCATTCTTCAGCATCTGTTTTTGAACGGACAAATTCTGGAAACATTTGATTTTGAAGAAAACGATGATCGTGTATACGAGGATAGTGACCATGGCATGAAAGTACTCTCAGCTTTGGCGGGTTATCAGGAAGGCACCTTTACAGGGACAGCCCCCGAGGCAAGCTACTATCTTTTTCGGACCGAAGTGGGACATTTCGAGCAGAAAACCGAGGAGGATAATTGGATTGCAGCCGCTGAATACGCCGACCAACTGGGAGTGGACATCATTAACACATCCTTAGGCTACTCTGTATTCGACGATCCGGCAGAAAACTATACCTACCAGGATATGGATGGCAATACAACAGCCATTACACGTGCTGCTGACATAGCTGCGGCTAAGGGCATATTAGTTGTTGTAAGTGCCGGTAATGAAGGTAACAGCGACTGGAAATACATTACAGCACCTGCCGATGGCGACAGTGTACTTACCATTGGAGCTGTTGACGAAAATGGGACTCATGCCTCATTCAGTTCTATTGGCCCCACTTATGACGGCCGAATAAAACCCGATGTGGTAGCCCTTGGTTCTGGAACCACTGTGGCAGGGAGTTCTGGCTCCCTAATCAGAGTGAGCGGTACCAGTTTTTCCGCTCCCCTCATTGCTGGCATGTCGGCTTGCTTATGGCAACAATACCCATCTCTGACAAACTGGCAGCTAATTGAAAGAATCCGTACCTTAGGTTCAAATTACCCATCTCCCGATAACTTTACAGGCTATGGCATACCCAACTTTGCCAATGCATCAGGCCAAAACACAACAATCACCCAAAATTCATCCCCACCCGTGCGCCTCCACCCAAACCCTTTCACAAAAGAAATTACTCTTAAACCAATCCCTACAGGCAACAAAAAAGTTTCCATTAAAATGTACACCTTAGATGGTGTAGTTAAATGGGAACAAGAAATACCTACATCCCATCAGTCAAGCTCCATTACATTTACGCCTCATCTTCCTTCAGGACTGTATATTGTTGTAATTAAAGGAGATCGATTTTCATTTCAACAAAAATTAATGAAGGAATAACATGAGTAGCCCCCTCACCCTTCTGGAACTTAACAAAAACATTCAAAGCACTATTCGCTCCGGCTTTCCGGAACGTGTATGGGTAATAGGCGAAATCAGTGAGATAAAAACCAATCGAAATGGCCATTGCTATTTTGAGTTGGTTGAAAAAGATGCCATAAAAGATGCCCTCATAGCCAAGGCTAGGGGAATTATTTGGAGTTCCATATTCCGATTGCTCAGACCTTACTTCGAAGAGGCAACAGGTAGTCCTTTAAAAGAGGGAATGAAAGTACTGCTTTTAGTAAGTGTTGAATTTCATGAACTCTATGGATTTAGTCTGGTAGTATACGACATCGATCCTACTTATACGCTGGGCGATTTGGCACAAGAGCGTGAACGTATTCTGGCTCAACTCGAGGAGGAAGGGATTCTACACATGAATAAGCAAGCCCTGCTCCCACGGGTACCACAAAACATTGCCATTATTAGCTCATCAACAGCAGCGGGATATCAGGACTTCATGAATCAGCTGAATGAGGGAGCCCGAAAATATGCATTTTATACCAAGCTTTTCCCTGCCGTAATGCAAGGACAAGAGGCAGAATCTTCCATTATTCACGCCTTAGATCAGGTATACCAGGTAGAAGGCTTGTTCGATGTGGTTGTACTTATTCGGGGCGGCGGTTCCCAGGCTGATTTAAGTTGCTTCAACAACTATAATTTGGCCAGTAATATTGCTCAGTTTCCCCTTCCGGTACTTACAGGCATTGGCCACGACAAAGATGAGTCCATTGCCGATAGAGTAGCACACACCAAATTAAAAACACCAACAGCAGTGGCAACTTTTCTTGTGGAACGCGCCGCGAATTTCGAGGAACAACTCTTTGCCCTGGAAGAGGCTATTGGCACACAGGCTCAAAAAGCACTCAGAGAAGGGAAAGAAAGTCTTGCACTTTACAGTAATCGCCTGTCCCATGCAAGTCAAAAACAACTGCATGGCCATAGCACCTTATTAACCCGTCAGTTACAAGCCATTCATCACAAAGCACAACAAAGTCTCTCTGCACGGAGGTACCAAACTCTTACACTAACTCAGCATATTAAAAATGCCGCCGAACACCAACACATATCAGCCCGGCAGCACATATACCAACGACAGATACAGCTAAAAACCCACAGCCTGCAACGATTGAGCCGACATAACGTAGGATTGCAGGCACAAGAAGCCTTGCTAACTTCAATTGATCCAAAAAACGTATTAAAAAGAGGCTATTCAATTACAAAACTTGATGGCAAAGCACTCAAAGAGGCCGATGTATTGAAGAGGGGTGATATCATAGAAACCACATTATACAAAGGAAAGATTAAGAGTAAGATTCAATAACTTTTTAAATCCATTCTCGTTACAGTAGTATTACGCTAATTTTCGCACCTATGAACCTTAAAATAAAACACTTAATTGCAATACTCTCCACTTCACTCTTATTTGCAACCTCCCTATTCTCTTATGCTCAGGATACCCGGCCTATCGATAGCTTAAAGTCGGTGCTGGAAAAGCGCATAGGCAAACAACGCGTAAATCTGCTCAATGATATTTCACGTGCATATTGGAATATCAACTTTGATTCCAGCCTGGTTTATGCACAAAAAGCTTTAAAATACAGCAACAAAATACGCTTCGACGAGGGAATTTCAAATGCCTATAATCGTATTGGAAATGTCTGGTATTTTCGTCAGCAGCATGACAGCGCTCTCCATTACTACCAAAAAGCACTTACCCTGCGCAAGGAAATGAAAAAACCTTCAACTGTGGCCAGCATATACAACAATATTGCTATCCTCTACCTTATGAAGGAGCAACTTACTATTGCCCTGGAATTCTATCACAAAGCCTACAAAACAAGCGAAGATGCTGACAATAAAGAAGATATGCTTCGATATGCAACCCAATTGGGAGCCATATATAATGAAAACAGCAACTATTCAAAAAGTATCGAACACTATTTACATACACTTGAAATTGCTAAAAGCCTGAATGACAAGGAAGCACAAGCAATTACCTGTCAGAACATTGCTGACATTTACAAAAGTATAAATGCCTACGACAATGCCCTGGATTACAACATCAGAGCATTAAAGATCTTTCAAAGCTCGAATAATGTGCGTGGCGAATCCTCCGCCTACAACAATATTGGTATTATACACCAGGACCTGAACAACCATGATAAAGCCATTGAATATTTTGAAAAAGCCCTGGTCATAGATGAGAAAAATAATTTCACGCGCAATATGAGTGCAGTGTATAACAATATGGGCATCATCTATGATAAACGTGGAGAAAAGCTTAAAGCCCTGGAATACTACAAGAAATCGCTGAGCTATGATGATGACGAAAACCTGCAAGGTAAAGCCACGGCGCTTAATAACATCGGATTGATCCAACACGACCTGGGAAATCAAGAAAAGGCACTCGAAAATCTTTTTAATTCACATAACATTAGTAAAGATCTGAAAGATCAGTATGCCATTGCCAATACGAGTAATAACATTGCTAAAGTGTACATCGCTGAAAACAAATTCAGCCTCGCCGATACTTTCTTAAATCGCTCCCTGGCCATTGCACAAAAAATAAAGTCTTTCCCGATTCTGGAAGAAGCGCATAAACTTTTGGCAGAATTAAAAGAAAAAGAAAAGAACTACAAACAGGCACTTGCCCACTACGAAAACTACATAGAGGTTCATGACAGCATTTACAAACAACGCATGAACCAAAACATTGCCGAAACACAAGTGAAGTTTGAAACCGAAGCCATTGAACAAGAAAACGAACTGCTAAGAAAGGACAATGAGATTCAAAAACTGGCTATTCAAAAACAGAAGGTAATTAAAAATGTATTTATAGGCTTTACAGCGCTCGTATTAGCGCTGCTAGCGCTAATATACAGTCGTTTCTCGTTGAAAAAAGAGACCACTTCGTTACTCAAGAAAAAAAATCAGGAGCTGGAAAAAACCAACAAGAAACTGGCCTCCTCCGAAAATAATCTTAAAGCGCTAAATGCTACAAAAGATAAATTCTTCTCCATCATTGCCCACGATTTAAAAAATCCTTTTCAGGCTCTTTTAGGATTTTCCGAGATCATTTACAGCCGTGCTCATGACTTAACCCCGGAAGAGCTCGAAGAGTATGCAAAAGCCATCAACGACTCGTCCCAAAACCTGTTTAATTTACTGGGGAATTTATTGCAATGGTCGAGAACTCAGCTGGGGACCACATCCATTAATCCCGAAATTATCAACTTAGAAATGGGAGTAAAAGAGGTACTCGAGACTATGTCGATGGCTGCCAATGAGAAAAACTTAGCTATCCAGGCGCATATTCCTGCCAATTTGCAAGTTATAGCCGACAAGAATGCACTTATGTCTATTCTGCGTAACCTCATCAGCAATGCCATTAAGTTTACCTATCCCAAAGGACACGTAGAGATAGAGGCCATTCCACATAAGAGCGAGGTACAAATTCGGGTTATCGATACAGGCAAAGGGATTGCACAGGAAGATTTAACAAAACTCTTTAAGATTGATTCAAATTTCTCGACAAAAGGAACAGCCAATGAGCAAGGTACCGGACTCGGCCTTATCTTGAGCAAAGAGCTTGTAAACAAATGCGGCGGAGACATTTGGGCCGAAAGTGAAAAAGGGAAAGGCAGTATCTTTACCTTTACCTTACCAAAACCAAAGGTCAAAAAATGAAAATATACCGAATCTACATACTCATCGGGTTAATTCTATTCTTGCTCCCCATTAAGGGGATGGCTGAGCCTGACTGGATTCGCGACACCAATAGCGTTACACAAGCTTGGAATTGGCTCGAATACAGACAATTATCAAAAGCACAACAAGCATTTGACAGCCTGATAAAACAGCCCGATTTGTCCAAATCCGACTCGATCCTCATAACTTTGGGTCAAGCATCGCTGGCGCTCGAATATGGAGCTTATCTTTCCGCAGCAAGCTTTCTAAAAAAGGCGGATGAAATGAGTAGCGATCTACCCCTTACTATTCAACTCCTATACAGACAGCAACAGATTTCGACTGCGATTCATCTACACAGGCATACCGAAGCACAAATGTTATTGGACCGCCATGCTCCCCTGTTTACCAAATCAAAACGTCTCTCTTCCTATCATGAGTTATTTGCCCTTTTACTGACGCAAATGAATCAACTGCCAGAAGCCATGACATATTATGAAAAGGCTCAGCAGGAAGCCATCCTTGAAACCGATACAATACAATACATCAACATAGTTAATAAGAAGGGGAGCTTATTGCTCCGGCAAAACCTTCCAGACTCCTCTCGGCTCCTTTTTAAAAAAGCCTTCAAACTTGCAACGCAGCACCCAAAGACACATGCTTATGCCATTCATGTGCTCAACAACCTGGGGCTTACTTTCACACGCACAGGGAATTACAACAAAGCACGAGAACTTCACAGGCAAGCACTAACGCTCACTGACACATCAAGCTTCCCGGAAGGTAGTATCGAGAGTTATCTGCTCATGGCTCACAGCTATTCTTCGCAAAACCAATATGATTCTTCGATAACCGTTTATCATAAGGCTCTGCGAATAGCTGAAAACAGGAACTTAAACACGAACAAAGCGCATATTTATAAAAACATGGGACTAATCCATCAAAAGATGGGCAACCACAAACGCGCAAGATACTACTTCACTGAAGCTCAGAACCTTTACGAAACATTACAATATCAACTGCCAATTGCCGAGCTCACCCGGTTAACAGGCAATCTGTATCTTTCTCAAAACAGGTATGTTGAAGCACTAGAATACTACATGCAGGCTTTGCAGAGATACCAGAAATATGACTACCATCCCGGAGCGGCCGAAATCTACCTAAATTTAGGTTTGGTATTCGATAATATACATAATTACCAAAAAGCTCTCACCTATTACGAAAAAGGATGGGCGCTCCAGAAAAATTACGCCGACAGAGAAAGCATGGCTTATGCCACTCAGTTAATTGGCAATACCTTATTAAAAATGGGGCGTATACAGGAAGCTATCTCTAAATATGAAGCTTCAGTCGCCTTTCGGGAAGAATTGGGAGAGCCTCTATCCTTGGCCAGCTCAGTTCAAAGCTTAGGAAATGCACACGTAGAGTTAGCCAATTATAAAGTAGCCATCACCTATCATCAAAGGGCATTAGAATTACGGAATAAACACAACGACATTAGTGGCCAGGCATATTCCTATAACTCCCTGGGGAACATTGCTCTCAAACAAAATCAACCTAAACAGGCCCTGGAGCATTATAAACGCGCCATGGAACTAGCAGTTAAAGTAGACAATCTATTTATCTATGGTCTTACTTCCCGGAAAATAGGCGAGCTGCATCTGGCCGACGGGGATATCCATTTAGGCTTGGGATACATCAATAATTCCCTACAAACCGGAGAGCAAATCCAACATGCTGTGATGCAAGAAAAAGCGTTGGAAGATCTTTACAATTTTTATAATGACAAAGGGAAAACCAAACAAGCCTTTCGCTACTATTTAAGATATGACCGAATTCGCGACTCATTGGCTCGAATATCATCTCAACAACGAATTACTGAAATCCAGATGAACTATGAGTTAGAACAAAAAAACCTGGAGCTGACTCAGGCAAATGAACAGGTTGATTTATTGCAAAAAACAAATAAGCAGCAACAAATTTTGTTGAAACGGAAAAATCAGCTCCAATACCTCATGTTTGCAACTTCGTTATTGCTCCTGGCAATTGTAATACTTATCTATTTTCAATGGAAACAAAAACGCAAACATAACCGGGTACTTTCCTTACAAAATGCAAAAACAGAAGAAATTAATAGAGAATTGAGAGTTTCGCAAGAAGCCCTGAGCAGTACAAATGCCACTAAGGACAAATTCTTTTCCATTATTGCTCATGATTTACGTAACCCCTTTATGGCTTTATACGGCTTAACCGATCAACTCATTTCTCAACAACAGCAGTTATCTAAAGAGGAAATTATTGAGCACTTGAGCTTGGTAAAAAATGCTTCGGAACAGCTACTCGATCTATTGGAAAATCTTCTTTACTGGTCACGAACACAAAGGGGTAAGATTATCTTCACACCTTCACAACTCCCTATATCCGCATTACTCTCCGAAGCGATAAAACTGCAGAAACTCACAGCTCAAAACAAGGATATAACACTCCACTCCGAGATTACCTGTAAGAACAATACGCTCATTGGCGATGAAGATATGCTAAAAACAGTTCTTCGTAACCTGCTTTCCAATGCGATAAAGTTTTCGCACCCTGGCTCAGAGGTTCGCATCACTGCTTCAGAGACCGCCGAGGCTTTTGTATTTCAAGTTATCGATCAAGGTATTGGTATGTCCCCACAAAAAGTAGACTCGCTGTTTCAATTGGAACAAAACAGCTCAACGGGTACAGCTAATGAACACGGCACAGGTCTGGGATTAGTGCTTTGTCGTGAATTTGTAGATAAGCACAACGGAAAAATATGGGCCGAAAGTGTCGAAAATCATGGCACGATTATTACTTTTACCATTCCTAAAACAAAATCATATGCCCCGTAAAAAGTTATCTTACAACGAGGCGCTTCAAGAACTGGAAACTATCCTTGAGCGCATTCAAGATCAAGACCTGGACGTTGACGATTTAAGCAGCAATGTAAAGCGTGCATCCGAGTTGCTACAATTATGTAAGCAAAAACTGCGCGCTACAGAAACGGACGTGGAAAAGATTCTCCGGGAAATGGAAGAGGAAACAGAAGAAAACAACGATAAGACCCCCTAAATAAAAAAGCCCCCCGATAATGGGAGGGCTTTCAATATGAATAACGTATCGATTATTTACTCATCTTACTTGGACGAATCATATTTTCCGGCTTCAACAATTCATCAAGCTGATCTTTTGAGAGCAACTCCTTTTCAATCACAAGATCATATACGCTGCGTCCGGTTTTCAGAGCTTCTTTAGCCACCATCGAGCTATTTTCATATCCCAAAATCGGATTCAAAGCAGTAACAATACCAATACTGTTGAGTACCATCTGACGGCAGTGTTCCTCATTGGCTGTAATCCCATCGATACAACGGTATTTGAAGGTTTTCATACCATTAATAAGCATCTCCAGGGATTCGAATAAGCTTTGTACAATTACCGGCTCCATCACATTAAGCTCCAACTGTCCGGCTTCGGCTGCCATAGTTACCGTAAGATCATTTCCTATAACCTTAAAGGCAATTTGGTTTACCACCTCAGGGATCACCGGATTCACTTTGCCGGGCATAATCGACGAACCGGGCTGCATCGGAGGTAAGTTGATCTCATTTAAGCCAGTTCTGGGCCCGCTCGAAAGCAGACGCAGGTCATTGGATATTTTGGAAAGTTTTACAGCAAGCCGCTTAGTGGCCGAAGAGTACATTACAAATGCACCAGTATCGGAAGTGGCTTCTACCAAGTTCTTCGCATTTTTCACAGGCATACCTGTTATCTCTTGTAAATGCGCAATCACCTTATCGGCATACTGAGGATCACTATTAATCCCGGTGCCAATTGCCGTAGCCCCCATATTAACCTCATAAAACAGTTCTGCATTCTGGTTTAAGCGCTCAATCTCCTCAGAAAGGGTATCGGCATAGGCTCCGAAGGACTGCCCCAGGGTCATGGGTACCGCATCCTGTAACTGTGTACGTCCCATTTTAATGACACCAGCAAATTCATCAGCCTTGCTTCGGAAGCTTTCAATCAATTCTTCCAGCCCTTTCACTATCTTTTTGTTACTATTTACCAGGGCTATTTTAATCGCTGTGGGATAAGCATCGTTAGTAGACTGTGAAAGGTTCACATGATTATTGGGATGACAGAACTCATATTCTCCACGTTTATGGCCCAAAATCTCGAGAGCACGGTTCGCAATTACTTCGTTTGCATTCATATTTGTTGAAGTACCGGCTCCTCCTTGGATCATGTCCACAATAAAGTGGTTATGAAACTTGCCGTTACGAATCTCTTCGCAGGCCGTAATCATAGCGTCAGTAATATCATCAGGCAATAACCCTAATTCATGATTCGCTTTTGCCGCTGCCAGCTTTACCTCAGCCAAGGCTTCGATAAGCGCAGGATAAAAGTTGAGTGTTACACCACTGATATTAAAGTTTTCAATAGCACGAAGGGTTTGTACTCCATAGAAGTACTCATTGGGCACATCACGGTCACCCAGCAAATCATGCTCTCTGCGTGTTTGTCCGGATTCGTATTGTGCTGCCACATTTACCATGCGATTATTGGCATGCCGCATACGTCGCGATATTACACGTGCAATGTTTGAGAAGATCTTTACAGCGGTAGGACCATTCTGGTCAAAATACTTTTTATCAATGCTGTAAACAATCGTATCGAGCACAGCTCTTGCAGAGGTAGAGTGTGGGGAATCGCTTGCCCACGAACCTTCGCCAAGAAAATCACCCCGTGTGAAATAGGATAACTTGGTCTCCGCTCCAAAATGGATCGTTTTGAAAAGTTCCACTTGCCCACTGAAGATGATAAAAATATCCTTACGGGGGCCGTTTTGTTCGAATAAAAGTTCTCCGGTTTTGAAACTTTTCTTCTCCATGTTTTTAATCAGGACATCAAACTCATCGTCGGTGAGTCCGTTAAAGAGCTCAATATCGTTTAAGAAATCATATAACTGCTTATCTTCCATGACTGTAACTATTATTTAGTCCATACAATTTGAAAGGGTAAATATTGATGAAATATACGTAACAAGAAAGCCTTTGGTACATATTCCTCAACATATAAACAAGGGCCGCTCCTTGCGGAACGGCCCTTTAAATTAACCTAAACCATCTAAATTAAGGAACTATGCACCATACTGCGTTCGTTTTGAACGCAGATTTTTTTCGATCTTCTGAAGAAAATCAATAACGTAATTTATTTTTAACGCGTAACCTACGCTTATGTTGGCAGTTTTAAACATTTCATCAGCCAAAAATTTAATCTGATTCTGATTGGCAATAAGAACCTGTACAGGATCCACCTCATGTACCATAAATTTGCCTTGCGACTTTTTGAGGATGGTAATATTGTTGCTCAAAATTTGCTTAAGTTGTTTATAGCTTTGCGACAGGGCAGCTAATCGACAACCTACCATACCTGTTACAGTGCCGGTTTCTATGTCGATAACAGGAGCTCCGCCACTACCCTGAACAACGGATGAGTCGAACTGAATATATTCCCGACCATCAGATTTCTCACAATACGAAGATAACATGCCGCTGCGAATGGTAAGATTGTTATTCTTAGCATGGTATCCCAAAATCGCAAGCGTGCTACCAATGGGTTCGCCCATATTAGCACTTAACTCCAATGAGGGAATAGAAGAAAAACGCTCATCATCTAATGCAATCAAGGCAAAAGGCAATACAACTTCGCCGTTGTACTGCGCCAAATTTGCGTTCAGAAAGGTTTCATATGTCATTTCAATGACCAATCGCTCTTTGTGTCCATTGGCCTGAAAAAAAGTTAGCTTCACCGTTTCAGCTTTGCTCATATTAAATATGCAGCTATCGGTTAACAAATACCTACCTTTCACTTTAAAGCCAGTAAGCGATTCGATACGAATGCCGGATGAGCTATAAAAGCTGAGGGAACAAACGGCGGGGTGAAATGATTTCCAAAGTGTCCTGAACATAGCTAATGGTTTTGGTTTTGATTCGAGCTGTTGGGTTGTTAGGTTAGATTAGGCAATCTCTGGGGATTTTTTCATAAAAACACTTTTACAAACGATATAACAAACATTATGCTTACTAAGGAGAACAGAATCAATACACCAAAATCAAATGTGGGGGGTGCAATTATCTTTTCTCTTAAGGTTGCAAATATTCTTTTCATAGCTTGGTTATTAATTACAATGCTAAAATAGAGGTAATATGTGTACAAAAAACAACCACTTTTTTAACGCTTCAATATCGAAAATAACCGTTCGGAATTTCAAAATTATCGTATAGTTACACATGAACTTATTTAGCAGGTGTACGATTCCGAACGGGAAGTGTCCCATTTTCGGGCAGATCCCACCCACTCTTTCCACGCAAAACAAACACAAAATCCTACTAACCATTTCATTACTATTTATGGCACAGTATCTGTTAACCTCCAATCAAAACAGAAAAGCTATGAAATTGAAACGAATATTTGGATTATTTTTACTGGGAGGATTATTAGTAACCGGTAGTTTACAGGCACAAACAAAAAAATGGACACTAGAAGAATGCATCCAATATGCTATCGAAAACAATATCCAATTAAAAAGGCAGGAGATCGCCTCTTCCCAATCTGAAGAAGACTACAAGCAGTCCAAAGCAGAGCTGCTACCTTCTGTAAATTTCAACGCACAACATGGCTTCAAATTTGGTAAGGTGCTGGATTACGCCACCTACACCTATGTAGATCAAAGTACCCAAAGTGGAAATGCCAACCTGAATTCAAGCCTGACTGTTTTTTCCGGCTTGCAGAATTATAATAACATCAAACGAACGCGCTACAATTACTTATCGGCACTAGCCAATGTGGATAAAGCACAAAATGATCTCACCCTCAATATTTCCATGGCTTTTTTAGATATACTCTTCTTTAAGGAGGATGTAAAATTAGCCGAAGAACAACTTGCTGTAACTAAAGATCAAATAGCAAAAACGGAGAAACTCATTCAGGTGGGTAATGCAGCAAAAGGCGATTTACTAGAGATTAAGGCGCAGGCTGCTGGGGAAGAGTTAACCCTGATTGAAAAACGTAACAACTTAAATCTTGCTACTCTCCGACTTACGCAACTCCTTAATCTGGAAGACACTTCCAATTTTGCCATTGCTATCCCCGAGGATCTTTCTATAGCCTCCATTTCAGCGTTACAAAAAATTGAAACCATTTACGAAGAGGCGATTGAAACATTACCGGAAATCCAGATGGCCGAGTATAATGTAAAAAGCAACCAGGCTTACCTGAAAATGCAAAAAGGCCAATTATCGCCGTCACTCAACTTTAACGTTGCTTATGGCTCTTGGTATAGTCAAACACTAAAAGAGATATCAACCTACGGGGAGCAGCTGCAGGACAATGCCGAAACACAGGTTGCTTTAAGCTTACAAATTCCCATTTTTAATAAATTCAGAACCAAAAGAAATATTGCCAATGCAAAGTTTTCAGTAGAAGATGCACAATGGCAACTTGAGGAGCAAAAACAAGCCATTTACAAAACCATTCAGGAGGCTCATGCCAAAGCAATGGCCGCTTATGAAAAATACCAGGCCGGTGGAGAAACCGTCAAAGCAATGCAGGAAGCCTTTAATTATACTGAGCAAAAATACGACGTTGGCTTGGTGGATATCATTGAATACAAAATTGCTAAGAAGAACCTGACCGACGCCCAAACCTCATTAATTCAGGCAAAATACGACTTCATCTTCCGAACAAAAATATTAGAATTCTATCAGAATCAAGAATTTACACTAAACTAATCTTCCAGAGATTTAGTTGGTTTGTTTTTCTGATTTGCTTTTGCTGACAAAAGCCGCTTCATTCGAGGCGGCTTTTTCTATTTCCGAAACGGCGCCCCCAAAGGGTCCCAGGGACTAAAGCGTATAGGAAACAGAAGTACCTGACAAATTTTACATGCTCATAACATGCCTGCGGAAATAATACCTATTTTTGCCAGGGAAAATTCAAAACGAACACGTATGAAGAAACTAATTCTTGTTGTTGCCGCTATATTATTAGGGCTCAGCGGCTATTCGCAGGTTTTTAACACAGGCCAAACATTGAAAAAAGGTGTCTTCTCGCTAGGACTTGAACCAACCATGCATATTGATGGAGGAGCCAATGGGTTGATATTTTTTTTACACGCAGGCTACGGTTTTAAATCTGGAATTGATGGGAATATTCGCATTGGAGCCGGCTCGCCATCTTACTTTGGTGCGGACATTGAGTTTGCATTGGCTCGTCGAATCTCTCTGTCAGTGGGTGCGCATAATTTTGGTGATTTTGGACTCGACGGTACTTTCAATGCCGTAATTCCCATTAAAAGTGATGTACGACTTTTTACCGGTATCGACTCCGACATCATTTTTGGTAAAAAACTCAACAACGAAGGTGAAGAAGAGCTGGACATCAAAGTCCCCTTTTGGATCCCCATTGGAGTTGAAATTGAGCTTTCAAAAAGCGTAAACCTGCTGTTTGAGACAGAGATAGGACTGAATGCTCCTGCTTATCATGTAATCGGTGGTGGTGTGAATTTCTATTTCTGATAAATCATTTGCAATGACAAAAAGCCGCTTAAGGGCGGCCTTTTTATATCTTCTTCTCAAGTAAGGTAACATGATAAGGCGAACGTGTTAGCGTATGAGTCCCACGATTTGCAAAACCGCAAGCCTGATAAAAATCTTCCAACACTTTAAATCCTTCAGGAATCTCAATTTTTATCGATTTATAGCCCGCCCCTCGCCCATAGGATTCGGCGAACGCAAGCAACTCACTTCCAAACCCTTTTCGTTGCCAAGCCGGGTGTACCGCCACACGTTTTATCATCAAAAAGGGGCTGCTTCTGTCGTTCCAATTAACCGAACTATTTTTATAATAATCGATAGTTTGAGATATCAAAGTCATGGTGCCCACAACAATACTTCCTTGCGCAACATAAAAAAGAGCCTCTTCTTTTTGCTCCCTACCCAACTGTAAAAATGAGGGAAGAATCTGTCGAGCACTAAACTGCTCCTTTTCAATAAGTGCCTTATGCGATTCTCGTATGGTAAACATACAATCGAGAATCTGATTCTCCGTGGCTTTTCTTATTTCCATCGCACTCGTATAAAATAAATAATCAGTAAAGGTTATTCAAAGATAAGATTATTTTATAAGTGAGCACTTTTCACCCTTATCAGTTATGAAACAACTCCACCAACACTACCTCATGTGAATAAATACCTTGCAAATAAGAAAGGGGTGGCACCAAACAAACCCTTTACTATAGGTGTTATAAGACAAACACACACCAAAAGCCATTCGCAATTGGAATAAAAGGCTTACTTTCAGGGGGAAATAAATATCTGTAAAGAGCCGCACCAAAAGCCAGCGCGTTAGCACCTATGAAAACAGTCGGGAAGATCCTTAAAAACAGCATTCTTATTATCAGCACGCTTATTATTATGCTGTTTTTATTGCTATACCTTATATTTCAAGTACCTGCGGTACAACACTTCGTTATTCAGAAAGCACAACAAAAAACCAAAGAAGCTGCCAATATCTCTTTTACCCTCGACCATTTCACCTACCTACCCCCCAATAAACTCAAACTCTCAACCATCATGGTTGAGGGCAGCGACAGTGATACGCTTCTGTATTCAAAAGAACTAACAGTAAAACTTCAGTTACGCGCTCTCCTGTCCAAGAAGATCTCTATTGAGTCGGTAAATATTGATTCCACAACCATTAAATTAAAGCGGATAACAGAGACAGGGAAATTCAATTTCCATTTCTCGGAAGATCCCGCTCCTGCCGATACAGCATCAACAACCCCTTCGGCCTGGGAATTCA
>JAWOEH010000128.1:0-5681 GCA_046482855.1 Bacteroidales bacterium
CCATTTACAACCCCAAAATAACAGCTGTTGACTGGTCCTACAACGGTCCGTTGGACTACCTCAATGGTGATACAGAAAAAGCACGATACAGGGCAGGTATCAGAGGTGGCTACGGGACAATATATGCAAATGCTACCAATCAGAGTGACTCCCTACAAAACAGCCTCAACTACGAAGTAACTGACATTTTCTTTAAAACATACCCCAATCCGGCAAATGAGTACCTCGAAATTGAAATTACCGATGAACAATTCTACAATACAAAATCGGAAGCCATAAGTGTTAGTCTGTTTAACAAGCAATCGAGCCCGGTATACAACAACAAATCCTTTAACAAAACAACGAAAATAAATACACGCCAATTATCAAACGGAATGTATTTGTTACAGGTAAAATACAAAGGCAAAGTTTACAGCAAACACATTATAATAGAACACTAAAACAAAAACTGCAGTTACTCTCCCCCGCCCCACCAAAAGCGGGGGCTTCTTTTTCGATTCTCACTAACGGAACACCCTATTCCAATCGAAAGCCACAAGTCATTACAAACTAATTGCATGTATTTTAACACAAACCACTTGCATAACGGTTAAAATAGCACTACTTTAATAGCAACAATACTCTCATTACGTTAACCCTTAAAAAAAAGCAATGAAAACCCTAATGAAAGCCCTAATGTTCGGAAGCTTTATCTTGTTTGCAGCTGCGAGTTGTGAAGAGGAAGAAAAACCTGCAAAAAATAATTGCATTTACAAAAAGATACCTGGCAAAGCTATCATAATTTCCATCACAGATGCACCAGCAAATGCCAATAACTGCCCTAATAATCCCATGCTAATCGAATTTAACTTCATCCCTGACAATAAAGATGCTACAAGCACTTATTTATTCCCAAATTGGGAGGATAATAGTAATTTCATAACCATACATGATGGTAAAAACCCTTCAACTACTTGGATCGATAGAAATGAAATAAAACTGGATACAGAACTTACATGTTACAGGAACGAAATAACAGAAGGCACATGTACTCCAGTTACTTTTGAGTTTCCTGACTTAGACACAAGTCCGGAAAACTATTGTGAATAATTCTACCTAAAAAAATATGGGGGTATCCAATCAATACCCGTGATTTTGTACCGAGAACAAATATTGGGTATATATATGCCATGTTTTTATATTTTAATATCAGTGCTACCTCCCTTATATTTTATACCATTTATTTATCTACTAAGATTTTAGCGCTAACGCGCCATTTTTCCTTAATGTGTTATTCGCTCAACACCTGTGTTTTTTAAATATCATTGTATAAAAAAGATGCTGTATTAACAACCTGTTCAACTGGTCGCATAAAGATAAAACTCTACGGGCGACGATCAAATACCCTATTAGAAATAAAAAAAACGGCTAATTATATATCAAAATAACTATGAAGAAATTAATACTATTAATATTTGCTTTAACTACCCTCCAGATTTCCAATAACTATGGGCAAAAAGCATATATAAACCCTGCCGCAAGATATTGCGCCATCCTAGGTTATAATTACATCCCCTCTACCAATGAATCAAACAATAGAAATGGGATGGTTCAGTTACCAGATGGAAAAATAGTTAACGCATGGGATTTTTACAGAGGGAAAGTCGCACAAGAATTCACATATGCGGCCAAACTCGGCTTCAAAATCGAAACTGAAATCATTAAAGAAAAAGGATATATTATTGAAAGACCTGTATGTATTAGATTAAACAAAGGCATTAGAGAAAAAATCCCTCTATTGGAATTAATGAAATTGAATGGAGAACCATTAAACGCAGAGATAGAAAGAAAAGTACCAACAGTACAAAGTATTGCTAAGGTTAATCCACTCTTTACAATTTCACGGAATCTACCTACAGCATTTGACTGGAGAGATTTTAACGGACACTCATACATTGGAGCAGTAAGAGATCAAGGTAACTGTGGGTCTTGTTATTCTTTCGGAGCGACAGCATGCGCTGAAGGCACATATAATTATGCAAATAATTTATACGACAACAATACATCGGATTTTTCTGAAAGCTGGATTGCTTTTTGTTTAAGCAAAATATCAACATACAGCAATCATTTTAATGGCTGCATGGGTGCCGATTATGAATACATGGAGCTTCAAGCACTAATTGACAAAGGTCATATTAATGAGTTATATTTCCCATATGCAGACGTTGGAAATCAAACGTGTCCTTCGTCTACAGAAAATGCTATAAAAGTAAAATTCAACGGGTGGTACAGAGTCCCTTGTAATGATAATGAGGCGATAAAAACAGCAATTATGACATACGGAGTTGTTGATGCTGCTGTTTATGTTACAACTCAGTTTGAAGATTATTCCGAAGGAATATATTCTGACAGTAATCATTCATGCAACAACGGCGCCTATACAACTACAAACCATGCTGTTTCTCTAGTAGGTTGGGGACATGATGCAACTCATGGGGATTATTGGATTTTAAGAAACTCTTGGGGAAAAGACTGGGGTGAGAATGGTTATATGAGAATCGCAGTAAACTCTGCTGCTGTTAATTGCGCTGTATGTTACTTAGTTTACTCCTCCATCTTTGGACCCTCCTTGGTTTGTTCATCAAACAGCACCTTTACCTTAAGCAACGTGCCCGAAGGAGCCACCGTTAACTGGAGTTGCAGCAGCAACATGCAAATGATCGCTGAAACTAACGACACTTGTACGGTACAGGCAGCAATCAGCAGTGCAGGCGAAAATGGTATTATAACAGCATCGCTCAGCATTTCCCAAGGTTCCCCTATTACAGTTGAGAAAAATGTTTGGGTTGGAAAACCAGACTTTACCTTGATTGGCGAAACGCAATTGGAACCCAAAGGTCCGGGAATTGCCTTTGTTAACGACATAAACGGGAACCTCATCCAGCCTGAATCCATTTACAACCCTCGAATAACAGCTGTTGACTGGTCCTACAACGGTCCGTTGGACTACCTCAATGGTGATAAGGAAAAAGCCCGATACAGGGCAGGTATCAGAGGTGGCTACGGGACAATATATGCAAATGCTACCAATCAGTGTGGCTCCCTACAAAACAGCCTCAACTACGAAGTAACTGACATTTTCTTTAAAACATACCCCAATCCGGCAAATGAGTACCTCGAAATTGAAATTACCGATGAACAATTCTACAATACAAAATCGGGAGCCATAAGCGTTAGTCTGTTTAACAAACAATCGAGCCCGGTATATAACAACAAATCCTTTAACAAAACAACGAAAATAAATACACGCCAATTATCAAACGGAATGTATTTGTTACAGGTAAAATACAAAGGCAAAGTTTACAGCAAACACATTATAATAGAACACTAAAACGAAAACTGCAGTTACTCTCCCCCGCCTCACCAAAAACGGGGGAGTTTTTTTCCGATTCTCACTAACGGAACACCCTATTCCAATCGAAAGCCACAAGTCATTACGAACTAATTGCATGTATTTTAACACACCCCACTTGCATAACGGTTAAAATAACACTACCTTGTTTTCATAAGTTGTTTTTAAAAAATACCGAAAACAATTTTCTCTGGTTGAATTACATCTTTTTCTGCTGATAATTTCCATGCTCCACATGATGACTTTGCTCTTCTTGTACACACCCTGCTTAAATCAGCAGTAAATTCAATTCCAACAATTGACTACACCGAACCATTACACATTACAAATAAACCTCACACACCAATCACATAAACCCCTCACAAGATAAGCATTTACGCCAAAACAAAAAACCGTTAATCATCATATTACAAACAACTTATCAATATCATGCCTCATCTTAACGCACAGTAGCACCTATTTTGCGTTCTAAAAAAAATCTTTCCCTAAGCTATCAGCAACAAAAAGCCCCACTGCAGTAGCGGGGCCTTCATGTTAATTTTTCTCTACCGGAATGCAGATATCCAGCACAAACTTCCCTTCGGGGTGGTTGTGGCAGTCGGCATGGTACACCTCATAAGGGGGTAAATTGGCTGCCTCATAACCATTTTGCACCATCCAGCGGCACATGGAATCCCAGGCCTCGGTAAATCCGGTGGGCAGAATTTCGAAGCGCCCCACGGCACATGGGCTGGCAGCGATCTCCAACTTCCCCACCTCATCGCTTACTTCAACAGGTCCGTCAACAATCAGGCAGGCACTTTGCTGCAACTTCTCAATCTCCGTTACCTTCGGATCGTCGTGGTACACGGTGGCCGTCTTGCTCCCCTCCTTTAGCAGACCTCTTGGACCTGCCCATTGCATCAGGCGCTGGTAAGCTTTCCCAATTTGGTCGAATTGGCCTGTATGGCGTACATACACGGCATGCATGGCAGGCATTTCTTTAATCTCAATGTGATTCATGGCAATTTGATTTATTTGTTCAACATTTTCAATGCGAATGTAGCCATCCTCACCCAGGGGCGATTTACCTGTTTTGCTATGTAGTTTACGATTCTTGCTAAATTGCTTGTACCCCCCGTTACGAAAGGCAGTTGCACTCATGCCCACATCCTCTTTAAAGGCCCGCGAAAAGGCGCTGTTTCCCGAGAAGCCGCAAAAGGAGGCAATTTCGCTAACCGGCCAGGCAGGTTTGTCAAGCAACAAAGCTGCAGCTTTCTCCACGCGCTTGCGCCGGTGCAATAGAACTGCGCATCTTGTATGAATCCCACCTTCGCGAAGGTGAATATAGTTCTTCCACCCCGCCTTATATCATTGTGTACTATTATTCCGATGAGCCCCTCCCCTACGACATAGAGAAAAAGTGCCGGTACAGTTCAATATCATTGGCATCGCTGTTTCCCCTGCTCGATGCAGATGTAATCCGAAATCTCTCTCCACAGAGTTATAAGCTACTCTTGGAAAAATACAGGCGATTGACAACAACTACTTCACAGCCTCTCTCCAAGGAAGACACCACCGCCTTCGTGATTCAAGCCCTTTTCGGTACCGATATTACTCATGTACAGGAAACCGAACAGTTTATTCGTCTGCTGATAGATTTCCATCTCACAGGTGAACCCCTCTCTACTGCGCTTGTAGATCAATTACTCTCTTTTTTTGATGATCGTTTCTTTCCCCACTCACAACTTAAAGATCTTCTTTCAGATTCATCAGCCTTTTTTGCCTGGCTCAGTGAGCGGCTTGAGGAGTTCCTGCACACACTACCGGATCCTGATTCGAGAACTGGCAATAAGATCAACTTTTCACACAACGATCTGTCCATGAAAATCTATTACCTCATCGCAAATGGCAACATGCCAAAGCCATTGCTCCCAGAAAGACTGCTTGATGCTGAACTGGACCCGACCGACCAATGGGTTCTGCTCCTTGCCCCTCATACATCCCATAGCACTCAAGAAAAAGATTCCTTTGCATCCCAAGATGATCCTGAGATCGCAGACCAACTTGAAAAGCTCAAGAGCCTTGCAGACGTAGACCAGGAATCATTCCTTATGAAAACCCGTAAAACCATGGAATCAATAGTCAATGAACTCCTTGCCAATTCCGAACCGGAAGTTTCATCCTACACGCTGTTCGAAAAACTGAAGCATCTCGAAGATCATAATCGCCTTCCCAAAACAACCGTCACCTTCTTCCACACCATACGCAAGCTCGGAAACCTCGGAGCCCATGAAGCCAAGGAAATCCG
>JAWOEH010000214.1:0-4389 GCA_046482855.1 Bacteroidales bacterium
AGATGATCTTCGCCGGTTTTATAGGCTTTCATTAATCCCCGCATGATAAAAATGGCATAGTCGATACCCAGCCCAAAGATAAAGGTAGAGATAATGATGTTGAAGATGGTAAAGGGGATGCCTGTTAGTCCCATTATGCCAAGTGTCCAAATCCAGCTGAGGAGCATGGGTAAAAAGGCAATAATGGCCAGCTCGATACGCCCATAGGCAAGCAGCAGGATAAGGAATACCACTACCATGGAGTACCATACCAGTGTGCTGAAATCGTCTTTCAGGGCTTTTACCAGGTAGTTGGTAAAGGTCGATTTATCGAAAACAGTGGTATTGGGGGTGTTGTTAAAAAGAGTGTATAGTTCCGGCTTGTAGGAATCGGCAATTTTTAAGGTGCCCATTACGGAGGTGAGGCTGTCGGTTTTATGGATGAAATTCTTGCTAATGGCTTTCTGAATGCTGCTTAATTGTTCCATTGAAACCTGTTGAGGAGCTTTCTCCAAAAACGCTAAAAACTTGTTGAATGCCGAAGCTTTCATGTGGTATTTTTCGGCACTCTGCTTCAGGTTCTTCTTTACTTGTTCAATACGTTCAGGGGTCCAGAATTGCTCCCAGCGTGCTATGCGTTGATTTTGGGTAGCGGTTGAGGGCAACAGCATTGAAGCTGCCGAAACTTGCCCAATGGGGATGTTTGTTTGCTGTTGTAAGGCTTTTAGATCCTGTTCCTGCTGCATCAGGGCTTTATCCAGGGTTTCGCCCTTGGTAATCAGGTAAACTGAACGAAGCGCGAAGCTGGAGTGCTCCATCACAATTTTTTCTGCAGCCTGCATTTCGGGCGTCAGGTAATTCATCTTCTCCATGTCGCCTTCAAAGTGGGCTTTGCCGGCAAACAGGAGGAAAAACACCGATAGCACCACAACCGTATAGTGGATTGTTTTTTTCTGGTGTAACGGGTAAGCCGTAATGCGATCGACAAAACGGGTAATGAAGGTATTATTTGCTGCCGGCCTCTTTTTTTTGAAGAACAGGGGCATAACAAGCAGGGCAAAAAGCGCTGCCACTGTAACACTAATGGCAGCAAAAAGCCCCAGGTCGTGCAATGCTTCAGCCCGAACAAACAGGAGGCATAAAAAAGCCGAGGCTGTTGTCAAGCTGCTCATTAACAGGGGTGGTGCCACATCGGAAAGTACCGTGCGTACTGAGCCGGTTGTGCGATAATGGGTGAAAAGATGCAGCGAGTAGTCCACTGTAATGCCCAACAGAATTGAACCTATGCCCAGGGAAATGGCTGATATTTCTCCTTTGGTAAGATAAAGAATGGCCAATGCCAGGGAGCCGCCAAAAACAGCCGGCAAAAACAGGATGAAGAAGATCCCGGCGCGTCGGTAATAGAGGGCCATAAACAGGCCCAGGAGTAGCAGGGCCAGAGAGACAGTAAACAGGATGTCGTGTTTAATTTGTGTGGCATTTCCCACGGCTACTGGTGCGGCCCCGTAATAGTGCAGCTGGCATCCCGGATGGGCTTGCTCAAATTGGTGTAGCTGCTTGTCTACCTCTTTTAGCATATCGGCATTTTCTGCCGTATTGGATGCCGGATATCTTGGCTGCGCAAAGAAAATCAGGTAGTTTTTATTTTGGGTGAAGATGTGGTTTTGCACCAGTTGGTAACTGCTATCCAGTTGAAAGCGCTTGAGCTTTTCCAGATACAGGGGAACGAAGTGTAAGGGATCTTGCCGTATAAAATTTTTGGCGGCCATAGCTGCCGGTGTTGTCAAGAGCTTAATATTGCCCAGCATGGCACTGTCAATGGCCTGGGGCTTTGTGCGTTTTAGTAATTGCCGGTAGTCAGCTGTATCGAGTAATACGGGCAGGTATTGTAGTATTTGTTGGTAATCGGGGGGAGTGAGGGAGGCATTTATTGAGGTGTTTATGGGGTGTAGACCACTTTTTTTGCCTGATTGATTGAGGCTATCGGCAAATGCACGGGCATACTTTATGAGTTCTTGAGGTGCCGTTGCTGTATCGGTTCCTGATACCAGAAAAAGCATGCGATCGGCCGCTGCAATTTGCGTTGATGCCTGGTACAAATTGACCAGTTTCTGCTCTTGTGGCAACAGTTTTAATACATCCTCCTGATAGTGCAGCTTTTGGGTAGCCAGGTAAACACTTCCGCCCAGGATGAGCAACAAGAGGGTAAATAGCCAAAATTTTAAGCGTGTGGCCCGGATATAAACACGATAGAAAAAATTGCCCATGCGATAACGTTATTTTACATAGTTCTTTTTTACCTCTGCAGGCTTGCGGAAAATGAGGAGCATAAAATAGGTGATGATGCCTGCTAGTATTGCCATAACAAAGCCAAAAGTGATGCTGCCCAGCAGGTACTGTACCAGATGCTCCTTGATGGTGTTGAATTCCAATTGCCGGGGATCAAGCAGACTTAGAGGAGCCGTGTTAACAAAGAGTTCGCCGGTTTTGAAACTGGCATACAGAATGAACGGAATCATGGGAGGGATGCTGATGTTGGAGGCAACCAGCGTGATAACCTTATTGAGCTTCATCAGATGAGCCAGCGCCAGGGCAATGAGCATTTGATATCCCCATACCGGAGCAATGCCCATGAAAACCCCTAATGTTATGGCCAATGCAATTTTTGCGTTGGATTCGTTGTTTTCGTGCAGCTGTTTGTGGACAAACCTCTTTATGTTCCGCCGGTTCATCTTACGAATAATGGCAAAGGGGCGGGCCCACAAAAAGGCAATAAGTACCAAAAAGGTATTGAGTATACTCACACGGGTAAAATCACGGAATGGGCGAAAGTGCGATATGCGGATCTCTTTGGGCGCATAGTATACATCTACCGGTATGGCTTTAAATGGGATTCCTTTCCATGCGGCTTTGACGATGACTTCGATTTCAAACTCATATTTGCGTGTAACAAAACGCATGTTATGCAATTTTTCCAGAGGGTACAGTCGATAACCGGTTTGGGTGTCGGGGAGTTTGATGCCGGTTTCTACCCAAAACCAAAAATTGGAGAATTTATTGCCAAAGGAGCTTTTGCCGGGAACCGATGCTTGATCCATGTTTCTGCTACCCATTATCAGGGCTTCGGGATGTTGCCTGCAAATTTCCAGAAATTTCGGTAAATCGGAGGGTTTGTGCTGGCCGTCGGAATCGATGGTAAGCACATGCGTAAACCCCAAACGCCAGGCTTCCCTGAAGCCCCGGCGCAGTGCATAACCTTTGCCCTTGTTTTTGTTGTAGCCCACTACCGTAAGTCTGCCTGCATAGCCATTCAGGATCTCTTCTGTTGCGTCAGTTGAACCATCGTTCACCACAATAATTTGGCTGGTGTAGCTCAGCAACTCATCCAGAACCTGCGGCAATGTAGTTGCATTGTTGTAAGTAGGCACAAGAATGCACAACTTTAATTCCTGGAATTCTTCCTCAAATTTCCCCTGCATCATAGTGTTTTCGTTTCCTGAAATCGGCCTTGAAATTTAAGAAAAATAGTTTCACCATCGGTTATCGAGGCTTTAACTTTCCATTTATCTTCAGCTTCCGATACTTGCATCAGCAATTGAAGTTGTGGGTGTTTTTCCGGCACAATCATGTTCATGAACTTTATGGTATTGGCCGATGACATTACCAAAGGAAGTGAAAGCAGATCTTCCAGCACTTCATGTATTAATTGCACCTGGCAAACACCTGGTACAATGGGTTGTTCGGGGAAGTGGCCCTGAAATAATTCGTGGCTGGCATCAATTGAAAAATGGATGCTATAATTTGTCTCGTTCCGGGTAATGTTATTTATGTTAAAGAGTGATTGCACTGCCATGATTACAAGCTTTTTAAATGTATCGATAACTTTAGTCTGCTATGTGTTATCGCTATTGATTCAGGTTTTTCCTCTTGCCATTGGAAAAATGCTACCTGTGTATTGGGTTTATGCCACTTGCCCTGCCTAATGTACTTTATCACATCGTTTTGCTGTTTCTCCACCACCACATTGTCGGGCGAAGAAAGTTGGTATCGAACCAATGAATCATTTTTGTATTGCTTTACAGGCTGTTGAGGGAAATTTAACAATAATAGGCGGAAATCATTTTCCAGGGCCTTTAGCAACAACTTTCGGTCGATCGCTTCCATACAATAGTGCACTGTTCGGTCTTTTGGGTCAATGCTCATATCAAATAACTTCGGCCCCACCTTAGGTGTAAACACAATGCGGTAGTTATTAAGGGTTGTCTGCTTAATCACCAGCAATCCATTGAAATGGTGTTTGTAAAGATGCATATCGGCATCAAACACCATGGTTTTATTGCTGCTAAAGAAGCCATGTGTTTCGGTAACTCCGGCAAGTGAGGTCTCTGTTTTCAGGGAAAACCCTTTTTG
>JAWOEH010000225.1:0-3542 GCA_046482855.1 Bacteroidales bacterium
CTGCTGGCCACGCTCAGAGCATTGAAATCGTTTATTGAATACAGCAAGTAAACCCCGTAGTTATTTGCCACATCATACAACGGACTAAAAACCAGCAGCACAAGAATCAACCCGGTAACAAAAACCGAAGAAGCAATACGACGCTTTATAAGCAGAAACCCAATGATACACAGCAACACATCGCGCAGGTAAGGCATGAGAATAATCCAAAAATCCTCTCTGTCACCCACAAAATTGTAATGTACCACACCATAGCCAAATTCACCTTGCCAAAACCTGGGTAGCAACTGATATCCTTGCAGATCTTTACCCATAATCAAAACACCCAACAGGTGCGACAACTCGTGCATCAATGCATAAGTGACATACCAAATCAAATAAAGCACCACCAAAACAGGGATATACCTTTTTGCCTCCCAGGCGCTGCGCTGGTAAAATAAGATAAGCGGCAGCATCAAAAAAATGGCAATTTCAATAACAGATAGTACCATAGCTTAATTATTCAATACAACAACAATACAATTATCATTCAGAAGAGGACTCATTTCCGCTTTCACTTTTGAACAGCGACATCGCCTGCAAAAAATTCTGAGCTCCTTTGGGTGTAAGATCGTGAACAAAACCCGATAACTCAGGGTGATTGGTGGTTATCCAGCTCGTCAATGAATCTAATCGATTCATCCATTTTCTGCCATCCATCTTAACATACTTTATTGTAGACATGCCAACAATCTGTTCCTCTTCAAAAGCCAGAGAAACTTGATAAACCAATGCACTATCCTGCAAGAATTGAATTCGCTCGTCTAATTTTGCTACCGTACCAATTGTGGCAGTATCATTTTCATGAAAGTCTATCAGCGTATAATCAGGACGAAAAACCGAATCCCAAAGAAAATGCCGGCGAAACGCATCCATATTTTCAACCACTTGATAGCCCATCTCCGTAATGATGATGGAGTCGGCCAATGACTGTTTTACTTGGTTGAAATCCCGGTTATTCATCCCATGTAGGTATGCCTCAAAAATCTCTCTCTTCAAAGATTCATTTCTTACATGCTTGCAAGAAACAAATAAAACAAGTACAAACAATGTGCTTATCAGGGCAGTAATGGAGCTTTTCATACAAAAGGAGTTTTACTAGCTGAAGATAGATCTTTTCAACGAAACAATAGCGTATTACAACTTGAAACTATTCCCTTTTAATCACACCTTACGATGTACGAAAGTGAACACTTCAGTTCGTATCCGTACTTTTTCTGTGTACATCATCACACAACAAAACCAACATAAAAAACTAACCGATAACACAATACACAAAATGGCACATACATTGTTAATCAACAAACAACAAAACCAGAACGAATAGCACTATGTTTCGCAACTTCTTAAAATCTGCCTGGCGCAACCTCATCCGCGACAAAGCCTATGTCTCCATCAACGTGCTAGGATTGTCGGTAGGCATTGCAGCCACACTCATCATTGGGCTATACATACACAACGAGTTGAGCTACGATCGTTTCCATGCCGATTCCGACAAAATATACCGGGTATACATCGATGGTAATTTCGGGAAAACCACCTACTACAGCCCACTTACTGCCAATGTGCTGAAAGAAACAATGCTGCAAGATTTTGGGGAAGTAGAGATGGCTACACGTATCTTCAAAGTATCAGAACAACTGGTTGTGCATGAAAAAAAGAAGTTCATGCAAAAGAATGTGATGTATGCCGATAAGGACTTTTTTAACCTATTTTCATTTCACCTGCTATCGGGCGATGCAGAAAATGCACTGGAGGGCCCCAACAAGTTGGTAGTAACAGAAAGCATGGCCCAAAAACTCTTTGGAACACAAGACCCGATTGGCAAGGTGGTAAAGCTGAGGGGTGACAACCCATTTACTGTGACAGGGGTGTGTGAAGATGTACCACAAAATTCTCATTTTCATTTCTCCATGCTACTATCCTACGCCAGTGCCTGGCAATACAACGATACACGATGGATCAATGCGAACCTATATACATATATAAAACTAAAAGATCCATCGCAAGAAGAAAACCTTGAAAAAAAGCTACCTGAGCTAATTGAAAAATACGTAGGACCTGAAGTAAGCCAGGTAATGGGCATCGATCTGGAGCAATTTGCTGCTCAGGGAAATACTTACAACTTTTTGCTGCAACCCTTGGAGTCCATCTACTTGCACTCCGACTTTAACGATGAGATAGAACCTGTAGGTGATATATCCCGCATTTATTATTTCTCCATCATTGCTCTTTTCATACTCCTGATTGCCTGCATCAACTTCATGAATCTGGCCACTGCAAAATATGCCAACCGTGCCAAAGAAGTAGGCATTCGCAAGGTGGTAGGTTCGCAGAAAAGACAATTGGTGATGCAATTCCTTACCGAATCCATTCTGCTCTCACTGGTATCGCTAATCATAGCCATTGCATGGGTCGAAATATCCCTTCCCTACTTCAACCAATTTGCAAACAAAACACTTTCACTCCCGTATTTGGAAGCTTGGTACATATTGCCCGCATTACTCATGTTCTCTTTACTAGTAGGTATTATGGCAGGCACATATCCCGCTTTCTATATGAGTCGTTTTTCGCCACAACGCACCCTAAAAGGCAAAGTAAGCGAAGGAACTGGAAGTGGTCGCCTACGAGCAATATTGGTCACAACGCAATTCATCATCACCATCACGCTGTTCATTAGCACGGCTATTATCTTTTCGCAAAACCGGTTCATGATTACCCAAAAGCTGGGATTCGCCAAAGAACAAGTTTTGGTGCTGGAAAAAGCCTATCTATTGGGCGATAGAAAAGAGGCATTCCTCGAGGAGGTAAATAAGCTGCCCGAAGTAGTTGCAGCAGCTTTTTCGCATAAGGTTCCCGGACAAGAGTACAATGGTTCTACCATGCAAATCGAAGGCCGTCCGGCAGAGGATATGCTCTTCTTTGCGGTGAACTACATAGGCCCCGATTATGTAAAAGCCATGAACATGGAGCTTGTTGCGGGGCGAGAGTTTTCGAAAGAATTTGCCAATGACCAAAATGCAGTCATCATAAACCAAACAGCCGCAAAAAAAATGAGGCTAGAGGAGCCTTTGGGCAAATATATGCGCTTTGCCAAACAAAAGCTGAAAATTATAGGTGTGCTGAAAGATTTTCACTTTGAGTCGTTGCATAAGCCTGTTCGCGCGCTTGTTCTTCGTCACCATAATGATAATTCCTTCGAACAAGTAGTCGTACGTATGCAAATGAAGGATGCACAGCGCACACTCAAACAAATAGAAAAAACATGGTCACACTTCAAGCCTGATGAACCCATGGGCCACTTTTTCCTCGATCAGGCTTACGATCATCTGTACAACGAAGAACTAAGAACTGCTCGCATATTTGTCATATTCTCGATTTTGGCCATTGTGATAGCCTGTCTGGGCCTGCTGGGGTTGTCGGCCTTTATGGCGGAAAAACGAAGCAAGGAGATTGGTATCCGCAAAGTAATGGGTGCACGCATTCCGGGTATTCTGCAGTTA
>JAWOEH010000045.1:0-12872 GCA_046482855.1 Bacteroidales bacterium
TTGAGGCAAAGATCTTAAAACAATCGGGTCTACTTATTATTGAGCATCCCGTAGAGTATAACTTCTCAGGCTTAAAAGGCTTTAAAGAACAAAGAAAATATGGGAAGGTAAATTTCAGTCTCTTTGAGAGTTATGCTGAAGTGTAAAAAAAACTACTACTGAGAGGCTAAAAAAAACCATCATTCCTTTGGAAGAAACAAAATAACCTATATTTTTGCATCGCGTTTGACACAAAACAACGCAACAAAACGGTCTGGTAGTTCAGTTGGTTAGAATACATGCCTGTCACGCATGGGGTCGCGAGTTCGAGTCTCGTCCAGACCGCCAACAGAGAAGTTCTGAAAGTATTGAAAATTGGTCTGGTAGTTCAGTTGGTTAGAATACATGCCTGTCATCTCGCCTGAGGCGAGACGAGTTCGAGCATTATCCGTAAACCGCCAGATTAAGAAGTTCTAAAAGTATTGAAGATTGGTCTGGTAGTTCAGTTGGTTAGAATACATGCCTGTCATCTCGCCTGAGGCGAGACGAGTTCGAGCACTATCCGCAAACCGCCAGATTAAGAAGTTCTAAAAGTATTGAAGATTGGTCTGGTAGTTCAGTTGGTTAGAATACATGCCTGTCACGCATGGGGTCGCGAGTTCGAGTCTCGTCCAGACCGCGAAAAGGGAAAGCACAAAAGCTTTCCCTTTTTCGATCATGGCGTATTTTGTTTACATACTGCAATCGGAGAAAGACGGATCCTATTACAAAGGCTATACATCCGACTACAAAAGACGTTTGCTGCAACATAACCAGGGGAAATGTTATTATACCAGTAGAAAAACACCCTGGCAAATGGTGTATCTTGAAAGATGCAAGGATAAAACGCACGCTATCAAAGGGGAGCATGTTCTCAAAAGAGCAAATAAAAACTACATATGCTGGTTGATACAGCAAGATACCAACCTTATGAAATGAGGCACATGCCTGTCATCTCGCCTCAGGCGAGACGAGTTCGAGTCTCGCGTGCCTTGCCTCAGGCAAGGTCCAGACCGCAAAAAGGGAAAGCAAAAACGCTTTCCCTTTTTCGATCATGGCCTTTTTTGTTTACATACTGCAATCGGAGAAAGACGGATCCTATTACAAAGGCTATACATCTGACTATAAACGACGTTTGCTGCAACATAACCAGGGGGAATGATTCTACTCCTCAAATACCAGCATAATGGAAGGTGATTTCTCAATCACATTGCACTTATGCTTAAGGCCATTCAACAAACGACAATTTCTGATTTCTTCTTGTCGGATTTCGAGAATCATGCGAATTCCCTTGGATGGCTGTTAAAAAACACCAAAAGAGGAGGTTGAATAGTCTGCTCTTTTGGTAAGATCTTTCCGTATTATTCGCCAATGATTTTAATGAGGATCCGCTTGCGACGTTTCCCGTCAAACTCTCCGTAAAAAATCTGCTCCCATGGACCGAAATCGAGCTTTCCTTCAGTTATGGCTACCACCACTTCGCGACCCATAATGGTACGTTTTAGGTGCGCATCGGCATTGTCTTCGGCCGTATTATGTTTGTATTGGTCGTGGGGCTTTTCAGGCGCCAGTTTTTCCAGCCATTTTTCAAAGTCCTGGTGCAAACCAAATTCATCATCGTTAATAAAAACACTCGAGGTAATATGCATGGCATTCACCAGCACCAATCCCTCCTTAATCTCACTTTTAAGCAAGGCTCTTTCAATGGAAGGAGTAATGTTGATTAACTCCCGACGATGTTGGGTCTCAAACCAAAGTTCTTCACGATAGGATTTCATAATCAGGCTTCAATTTTTAGTGCTTTAATAATGTTATCTATACGCTCATCAAGGGTTGCGTCAATTTGTTTGTAATCTTTTACTGTAGGAAGATCTTCCCGTACGCTAAAATAGAACTTTATCTTAGGTTCGGTGCCCGATGGTCGGATGGATATCTTTGAGCCATCGCGCAAAATTAATTGCAAGACATTTGACTTCGGCAGGGAGATATCGTAACGCAAATGAGAGAGTTGATCGAGGGTTTTTTGTTTTTCGAAGTCATGAATTAAAACTACCTGCGACTTATTGATGCTTTCTGGTGGATTGTTTCGGAAATTGTCCATCATTTTCCGGATCTCCTCAGCCCCGGCTCTGCCTTCTTTTTTGATAGAAATCAGGCGTTCTTTATAGAAGTGATACTCCTGATAAATTTCGGCAAGCAGCTGTAATGGAGTTTTGCCATTTGTTTTTGCCCAGGCAATGGTTTCAGCAATTAAAGCACAGGACATAACAGCATCTTTGTCGCGAACAAAGTCTCCTGCCAAGTATCCGTAACTCTCTTCGCCACCTCCGATAAACTTTTTTTTGCCTTCGTAGTATTTTATTTTGTCGGCAATATATTTAAAGCCGGTTAGTACATCGTAGCACTCTACATTGAAGGATTCTGCAATTTCCTCTAAAAGATCGGTTGTGACAATGGTTTTCACAATAAACTCTTGCCCCCGGATTTTTCCTAACTCTTTCCATTTAGTAAGCAGGTAATAGATAAGAAGCGTAGCTGTTTGGTTGCCATTAAGCAGGGTAAATTCACCCGATGGTTCTTTTACGGCGATACCCACGCGGTCGGCATCGGGATCGGTTGCCATTACAAGCTCCGCGTTCATCTGTTTTGCTTTTTCTATTGCCAATTCAAGTGCAGCAGGTTCTTCGGGGTTGGGCGAGTGTACGGTAGGGAAGTTTCCGTCGGGCACCTCTTGTGCCTCCACCCGGTGAATGTTTGTGAAGCCATAAGCAGCCAAAGCTTCCGGAACCAATCGTACACCTGTACCATGTATGGGCGTGTAGACAATGCCCATATCTTTATGGTTTTTTATTATTTCAGGAGAAAGCGACAGCGTCTTAAGTCTAGTGATGTAGGATTTGTCAAGATCTTTTCCGATACGATGAATAAGATCTTCACGAAATTTTGTTTGTATTGCGTTAATGCTTTTAATTTTGTTTACTTCATTAACAATATTCCCATCATGTGGGGCAATAATTTGTCCTCCATCTTCCCAATACACTTTGTAACCGTTATACTCCTTAGGGTTGTGTGAGGCTGTGATGTTAATTCCGCCCTGACATCCCAGTTCTCGAATGGCAAAGCTCAATTCCGGGGTGGGGCGCAAATCATCGAATAAGTAGGCGTGTATGTTATTTGCAGAGAGAATTTCTGCTGCCCGTCGGGCGAAGGCTGATGAGTTGTTTCTTGAGTCGTAAGCAATGGCAACCTTGATGGTATCCAGTTTTGTAAATTGGTCATTCAGGTAGTTGGCCAAGCCTTGTGTAGCCATGCCTACTGTGTATACATTCATCCGGTTTGTTCCAGGCCCCATAATGCCTCGCATACCTCCTGTGCCAAAGGAGAGGGGTTTGTAAAAGGCCTCGGTTAGTTCAGGATCGTTATCGCTTATCCATTTCCGGATTGTTTCTTTCGTAGGCTTGTCAATATTAGCATCGAGCCATTGTTCTGCGGTTGCTAACACTTCAGGAGAATATGTATCCATTTGTTCTTGTATTAGGTTTATTTTTGGCATTTTTTGCCTTTTTGGATTCTCGCTAACCAAATCAGGCGAGGAAGGTTCTAAAATCTATCAATGGAACGTCTTAGATAAATGAGTTGTTCAATGAGGTTGGTAAAATGAAGCTTACTCCTTTTGAAGCTCTCTGATAGTTTCTTGTAAACTCTCCAGCCAATGGGGAATGGGTTTTTTTAAAAATGCTCTGATTTTGCGTTTGCTCATCACACTATAGGATGGGCGGGGTGCTTTTGTTGGAAATTCCTCGGAGGGGATGGGCATCACCCGGCAATTCACTTGTCCAATTTTCATTATGGAGTGAGCAAAATCGTACCAACTGCATACGCCCTCATTACTAAAGTGAAAAGTGGTTGGCAAGGATAGATCCCGGGCCTGTGCCAATAAGTCTAATAAGGCTGCGGCAAGATCCTTTGCACAGGTAGGAGAGCCTACCTGATCGTCAACAACGTTTAATGTATTGCGCTCGTTACCAAGGTGTAGCATCGTCTTTACAAAGTTATTGCCAGTGACAGAGTACAACCATGAGGTGCGTACCACACAGCCTTTGTTGTAGCTGAGAACAACCTCTTCGCCTGCGCGTTTTGTTTTTCCATAAACTGACGCTGGCTTCGTTTCCGATGCCTCGGTGTAAGGTCTGTGTCCTTTTCCATTAAATACGTAGTCTGTTGATACATGAAACAGATAAGCATCTTGTTTTTTTGCCCAATTAGCCAACTTTTCAACCGCTTTTGCATTTAGTAAGTGCGCAGCCTCTTTGTCCTCTTCAGCTTTATCTACTTGCGTATAAGCGGCACAATTGATGATGGCGAAAACATTTTTTGTTTCAGCATAGGCGGCATAGGTCTCGTCGTTGGTAATGTCAAAAGTGGATTTATCGGTAAAAAGGAATGTATATTCTTCGTTGGGGTGCTCGCCAATACTCTTTTGAAGTGCTTCTCCTAATTGGCCATCGGCACCGGTAATTACGATTGTTTGTTGCATAATTGTTAGTAAGTAAAATTCATTTCAGCCTCCTTAATCATGGGATGCAGTGTATCTTTAGGCGAGAGAATCGCTTTGTCTGCAGGAATGCGCCAGTCGATATCCAAAGCAGTGTCGGCATAATAAATGCCTTGTTCAGCTTTGGGTGCGTAAAAAGTGTCGCATTTATATTGAACAATGGCATGTTCCGAAAGTACGGCAAATCCGTGAGCAAATCCCTTAGGAATAAGCAGTTGCTTTTTGTTTTCAGCTGTTAGTTCAATGCCTTCCCACTGTCCGAAGGTTGGAGAGCCTTGCCGGATGTCCACCGCTACGTCCCATATAGCTCCCTCAACAACTCTCATTAGTTTGGTTTGTGCATAAGGTGCCAGTTGATAATGAAGTCCCCTGATTGTGCCAAAGACCGACTTCGATTCATTGTCCTGGATAAAGGCAGCAGGGAGGTTCTGTTTTTCAAAGGCGGCCTGGTTATAGCTTTCAAAAAAATAGCCCCTTTTGTCCTCAAATACTCTGGGTTCGATAATAAGAAGATCGGGGATTTTTGTTGTAGTTATTTTCATAATTAACCGTTGTGAAATGGCATGTTTTTTTCGTTGGCTATTTGTAAGAGATATTGGCCATACTGGTTTTTTTGCATGGGTTTTGCCAGAGCCTCCAGTTGTGTTCTGTTAATGTAGCCTTTACGGAAGGCAATCTCTTCGATACAGGCAACTTTTAGCCCCTGACGTTGCTCAATGGTAGCAATAAAATTACTGGCTTGAAGTAAACTGTCATGTGTACCCGTATCGAGCCAGGCAATTCCCCGGCCCATTAATTCAACATTCAGTCGATCTTCTTTCAGATACAATTTATTTAAATCGGTAATTTCCAGTTCTCCACGTTTTGAAGGTTTTAAGGTCTTAGCTTTTTCCACCACATCATTGGTGTAAAAATATAATCCTGTAACCGCATAGTTTGATTTTGGATTTTCGGGCTTTTCTTCAAGACTAAGAGCTCGACCTTCCGGGGTAAAATCCACAACTCCGTATCGCTGTGGATCTTTTACGTAATACCCGAATACAGTGGCGCCATCCTCCATCGAAGCCGCTTTTTGCAGTATTTTAGGCAGGCTATAACCGTAGTAGATATTGTCTCCTAAAATTAGACAAACATTGTCGGAGCCAATAAAGGTTTGCCCAATGATAAAAGCTTGTGCCAAACCATCGGGCGATGGCTGAACTTCGTAGGATAAATCAATACCCAGGTCGCTGCCATTGCCCAGCAGATTTTGGTACAAATGAATATCCTGTGGTGTGCTGATAATCAGTATTTCCCGAATGCCGGATAACATGAGGACCGAGAGCGGGTAATAAATCATGGGTTTGTCGTAAACCGGAATGATTTGCTTGGATATACTTTTGGTGATAGGCGATAACCGGGTGCCGGACCCTCCTGCCAGAATAATGCCCTTCATGCTAGGTTCTTTTAGGGGTTTTTACAACTTCGTTTTTATGTAGCAAGATAACGGATGGTTAAGTGTTGGCTAATTTGGTTTTGAAATACCCAATGGTTTTGGTTAATCCTTGTTCCAGATTAATTTTGGGTTCCCATTGATTCAGCGTATCGTAAGCCAGCTGTATGTTGGGCTGGCGTTGTGTTGGATCATCCTCCGGAAGGGGATGGTAAGTCAGCTTGGATGAAGAGTTGGTTTGTCGAAGCACTTCATTGGCCAATTCCAGCATGGTGAATTCTGTAGGATTTCCCAGGTTGATGGGGCCGGTGATGTTTTCGTCTGTATTCATTAAACGAATGAGGCCTTCTACTAAATCATCGACAAATTGAAAACTCCGGGTTTGTGAGCCGTCGCCAAAAATCGTAATCGACTCTCCGCGCAGTGCCTGAACAATAAAATTTGAGACTACCCGTCCATCATTTATGCTCATGCGCGGACCATAGGTATTAAAAATTCGTGCAATCTTAATACGCACATCATTTTGTTGATGATAGTTCACGAAAAGTGATTCAGCACATCGTTTGCCTTCATCGTAACAGGAGCGTTGGCCAATGGGATTTACATTCCCCCAATAGCTTTCATCCTGGGGGTGAATGGAAGGATGTCCGTAAACTTCACTGGTAGAGGCCTGAAGGATTTTTGCTTTGATACGTTTGGCAAGACCCAGGGAATTGATAGCTCCCATTACCGATGTTTTTATCGTTTTTATGGGGTTGTATTGGTAGTGAATGGGTGAAGCCGGACAGGCAAGGTTGTAGATTTCATCTACTTCGGCAAAGTAAGGCATGGTTACATCGTGGCGTACCAGCTCAAAGTAGGGGTTGTCCATCAGATGAATGATGTTCTCTTTTGTGCCTGTAAAGTAGTTGTCGAGGCAAATGACTTCATTTCCCTCGTTGAGCAATCTCTCACAAAGATGTGAGCCAATAAAACCGGCACCTCCGGTAACAAGTATTCGTTTCATTTTGTTGTGAATGTGTTTCGCTGAACAAAGATACAATTTTTGGGGGGCTATAAAAGCTTGCGTAAAGATAGAAAATTAACGAAAGTAATTTTCTGTCTCTTCAAGCCTGAAGTAGGTTCAGTGACTAACCTTGCTTTATAGAGACTTTTATCGGGGCCTTTTTGTCATTTGAGAATAAGGAACCCCCTGGATGCTGCAAAAAACTGGAACCCAATTCGGCTATTTTATTTGATATTTTAAACGATATGAATAATCAGATTTTGAAAGAACCACGATTAATGTGTAACTTGTATCAACTACAAAAATATAGACGAAGTATATGCACGAAGAGCGAATTTTGGTTGTCGACGATGAAATTATGATACGCACTGTCCTGGAGAAGTTTTTAGGCCGACATTTTCGGGTTACAGCTTTTGATAATGGTAAAGAGGCAATGGAGTGGTTGCAGAAGGGAAATTATGCGAGCCTGATGATTGTGGACGTACAAATGCCCGTGATGAATGGTGATGAATTCTTGAAACAGGTGAGGCATAGTGACAAATTGCACGATATTCCCATTTTTATGCTTTCGGGGCACGAAGAGGAGAAAGAGCGTAAACGTTTGCTGGCACTTGGTGCTGATGAGTACTTTGTAAAACCTTTACACCCCGGGCAGTTAAAAGACAAAATTGAATCCTATTTGAAAGAATAAGGGTGGCAGGTTAGAAATGACCAAAGAGTTTTTTTGGATCTTACCCATGTATATCCCATAAGCCCATAAACTGAATACACGAGGAAATCTTTTCCAGAAAACAGGTTATTTTCAAATTAGTTTTTACTTTTGGTTGACCAATAATTTGCAACCCATGGTGTACTACAATAAAAAGAAACGACGACGCTTTGTTACCTGGTTTACTCTGATTGTTATTTCCGGACTGGTATCGATTCCTTTGTTTTACAACCTGGGTTTGCAACCGGTACGTTTGTGGGATGAAGCCCGCCGGGCATTTAACGCATTGGAGATGATGGACGGCGGGAGTTGGCTTGTTACCCATTTTCAGGGCGAGCCTGATATGTGGGGAACAAAACCTCCTCTGTTTGTCTGGTTGCAAGCGTTGAGTATGTCTGCATTTGGCGTAAATGCGTTTGCTCTGCGATTGCCTTCGGCATTGGCCGGATTATTTACGGCTATTGCCATGCTCTATTTTGCTAACCGATTTACCAATAACCGTTGGTATGGTGCAATGGCAGCTATTATATTGGTTACCTCTGCAGGTTATCTGAGTCGACATGTTGTGCGCACTGGTGATTTCGACAGCTTGTTAACCCTGTTTATGTTTTTGTATGCCATGTACTTTTATAAGGTGTTGCACGTGGACAGAGCTGCTAAACGTGCAAAAACCCTTTGGCTGATGATGCTTTTCTTTACGCTGGCTGTATTGACAAAAGGAATTGCCGGGATGCTATTTGTGCCAGGCTTAGCCATCTATTTATTCACAACCCAGGCTTATAAGAAAATACTCTATAATAAGCAGTTCTATTTTGCCGCCCTGTTAAGTGTTGCCATTGTTGCGGGGTTTTATCTTTGGCGTGAACAACTGAACCCGGGATACCTGAAAGCGGTATGGCATAATGAAATAGGAGGCAGGTATACCCAGTCGTTAGAGGGGCATGCCAAACCCTGGTATTTCTTCCTGCAGGAGTTGGTTCAAGAGCGCTTTTCGTATTGGTGGATTTACATTATTCCTGCTTTTATTGGGGCTTGGTACTTTCGTGAAAGGAAGCTTTTGCGCTTTCTGCTATTTGGAAGTATTTTAGTGGTTTCTTTTTTAACAATAATATCGCTTAGCCAAACCAAGCTCATGTGGTACGACGCCCCTTTATATCCGCTTTTAGCGATATTTTCGGCCATTGGTATTATGTATATTTTGTATTTGCTTCAATATATTCCACAGTTTTTATTTAAAGTAGGTTATCGTTCCTATGTTACGGGTATGATATTTAGTGCAATAGCCTTGTTTTTTTTATTGAAGTTTCCTGTTGCTGATACGTTAAAACGTATAAATCAGAAGGACATGGAACCCTGGCATGAGGAGTGGTATGCCTTTGGTCATTTTATGCACAATGAAACATATCCACCTAACGAGCTTCAGGGGTTCTGTCTGCTTGAGGAGGGATATCAACCACAAAACGGGTTCTATCTGGAGCAGTTAAAGCGCGAACATGAAGTTGTTCTTCCTCGTTGTGGATGGGACGATCTTCAAAAATCCTCTAAAGTCATTGTCATTCAGTCTGATGTAAAGTTGAGGCTCAAGAGACAATACCAAGTTAAGTTACTTGATAGCTATCCTCCATTGGAAATGTATCAGATAATTGGGGAAAGATAATTTTCTTATCAGGCATTGTCGGTTTTAGTCAGTAATTGTGTCATCCGCAGGCAACAGCACTTCACCCGTGCTATTGTAAATACATCGAAATAAATGCAATGAAATAGGCTTCCAGCTCATTCGGTTCGCAAAATTTATTCGTTCCATACGCTCGCTGGCTGAGTTTGAATGTACTGCTCTGTTTATTGCGGCTAAAAACTCATGGTCGCCAAATGCCAGGTGTATATAAGTGCTATAGAGTTGGGTGTTTATCGTGCGTTTGGCAACAACTGGCTTACCTAATGCAAGAAATGGGAGTATTTCATTTGGAAATCTTACCAACGTATGATAGTTTGAAGCTTGTGGAATCAGTCCCACATCTGTTTCTTGCAAATACCGAATACCATCGTTTTCAGGTTCCAGGTAATGTATGGCAACATTATCTTGTGCTTCCAGCGAAGCGCTATTCGGGCTGTATTTATCGTGCGTGATAAACAGGTATCGGTACTCAGGTGTTTGTTGGCAAAGCCTCAAGAGTAAGGGAATATCGATGAAATGAGGATGTAGTGTGCCCATGTATCCTATTACGGGCATTCGGGAGGTATGCGATGTGCGAAAACTAATTGCGGGGGTATTAGCTAAAGCTGTGGGCGGGTAGGGTGAACCTTCTCCAATGTTATAAACATTGGGCGTATAATAGAGGGCGTAATTTTTGAGAAACGTATTGCTCGTTACTACTACATCAGCATTACGGCAGCACGCAGCTACAATTGGTTCCCAATATTTTCTTTTGTCTTGTTTCCAGGAGAAGGCTGCGTTTAAAAGGAAAACAACAGCATTGAACCTTAGCTGTTTATTGAGATTGCTGGGGTTGATCCACAAGCTGTTATTAATTAGTATGAATTGCTGGCCAGAAAGATCTCTTATTACGTTTAGTAATGATTTGTGGGTGCTTTTTCGGGTTATCCATTGTAGGAATTTTGCTGCAATAGTTGCTCCGGGGGAGAGGAACCCGGCTAATAAAAGAAAAGGGGTATAAAGAGTAATGTTTTCGGAGTATGTGTATCGTCTCCTCTTTTGAGAAAAGTACTTGAATTTTGAGGTGGGTGGATTGATGAAAAGAACAGAAAATCGGTTAGAGATTTGGGTTCCTAGTTTTTGTACAGCCAATTCCGGATGGCTATCCCAGGCATGTTCACTAATGATAACAACGTGTATTTTTGATTTATGCTTTCGCATCGAGCCACTCTTCAATTTTTGTTAAAAAGGAGGTGGGTTCAAAGGGTTTGGTAATAATATCGCTACATCCTGCTTCCAGGATGGAAGTTTTCTCGTTCTGCATGGCATAAGCTGTTTGCGCAATTACAGGCCCTTTGTAACCCTTTTTGCGAATGGCCAGGGTTGCGTCAATTCCACTGGTATCGGGCATTTTGATATCCATTAATACCAAGTCGGGTGGATTGTTGTCATCAAAGAAGCGTATTACTTCCTGCCCGTTTTTTGCTCTTTTTATCACTGCTTTGGTTGTGAGTAAGATCTCTTCAATAAGCATATAGTTGAAGTCTTCATCTTCAGCAACCAGAATGGTGTATTTCTGCCAGTCTCGTATTTTATTCATAATGCTTTTTCTGCTTTTAGGTTATATACGGGTATTGTTATACTAATTTTTGTGCCAATTTGTTCTTCGGAAGTTATGGCAATTTCCCCTCTTAGCAATTGGCATAACTTTTCGGCAATGGTTAGGCCCAGCCCATTCCCGCCAAACTTTCTGACACTGCCTTCATCTACCTGGCGGAAGGGGGCAAATATTGCCTCTTGCTTATCGTTTGGGATTCCAATGCCAGTATCCTCAACCAAAAGGGAGAGCGATGCCGGCGATTGGTCATGGATAAATATGCATTTTAGTGTGATTGTTCCGTGCGAAGTAAATTTTATGGCATTATCCACAAAAATATGAACGATCCTAAGCAGTTTCTGTTTGTCAAATTCGGCGATGAAATTACAGGCTTGCGGAAATTGGGTTTGTAATTCTACCTCTGGTTTATTTGCTTTACGTAATTTGCTGCGGCTTTCTAGTTCAATTTCTTGCAGGAATTTATTTACAGTTACCTGTGTTGGAATTAGGGCAACATTTTTGGCCTCCAGCACAGAAATGTCCACTAAATCATTTATAATATTTAATAAATGGGAGGTGCTTTGTTGTATCGCTTTAATGTAGCCCTGTTTTTTTTCTTGATTGATTTCGGGGGTGTTTAGCAGATCGCTAAAACCGATGATGGCATTCATCGGAGTGCGTATTTCGTGGGAAATATTTTGTAAAAAAACAGATTTAAGTCTATCGCTCTCTCTGGCTTTATTCCTTTCTTGCTCAAGTTGGTCTTCCATCTGTTTTCGCTGGGTAATATCGTGGATAATCCCAATGGTACTGCTGAAATTCCCATGATTATCGCAGTGAGGGCTGGCTGTTACCCATAAATGCTTGATATTTCCCTTAGGCGTCGAGATTGTGAGTTCATAGGAATCGATGCCCTGGGTTTGCCTTTTGTCGGTTTTTTCCTGTATGCTGGCGTAGGCTTCAGGCGAGATAAATCGGGATAGATTTTCGCCTGTTAAATTACCCGGCTGTTCATCAAATATCTTCTCAGCAATGGGATTGCAGAAGGTTATATTCTCCTCTTTGTCAGCTACAATAATTCCTTCGCCGATGTTTTCCGTTAAAATTCGGTATCGTTGCTCATTAACGGTAATTTGTGCATTTAACTTTTCAATCTCCCGGAAATTAACTGTCAAATCGCTCAGCGCTTCTTCCAGCTTTTCATTCTGCTCCCGGTATTTTTCTGATAGATGTTCGTAATCTTTGCGTTGTTTTTTTAGCTGCTCTTCATAAACTTTTTGTGTGGTAATATCCTGATTTGTTCCGGTGATGCGTGCGGGTTTTCCCTTTTTGTTTCTTCTTGAAACCTTTCCTCTGGCTAAGATCCACCGATATTCATTCGTTTTTGTTTTAACTCGGAACACACTCCTGAATAAAGTATCGGGTTCTTGTAAAAAGGATTTGAGGGCTTTCTCTACTTCTGCTATATCTTCTTTATGAATCAGGGTTTTCCAATGATCCAGGCTGGCAGGGAATGCATTTGGTTCGTAGTCGAGCATGCGGTAAATTTGATCGCTAAAGAATAGTTCACCGGTTTCATTACTCCAGTCCCAGAAGCCGTCATTTGTTGAGTCCAATACCAATTGAAGTTGTTCCTGGTTCTCTTTCAAAGCGTCATTTACTGCCCGCAGCTCTTCGTTTGATGCACGTAACTCCTCACTAGTGGAGGACACTTGCACATCTTTTTCCTGTAACTCATCGTGCGTATTTACCAGGGATGTGATATCCTCAACTAAACCAATGCCTCCTATAATCTGGTTGCGCTTGCCGGCAAGTGGCGATGTGGTGAGTTTTACGTGTATCTTTAACGCGCTGGTAGTGGTTAAATAAGGCCCTTCGTAGTGACCAGTGGTACCTTTTAA
>JAWOEH010000081.1:0-10557 GCA_046482855.1 Bacteroidales bacterium
ATGGAACAAGGTATTACCAGAAAATACGAAAAATACACATTAATGCTCAATTTACTCTTTACGAGCCTTTTGTTTCAAATGTAGTAGAAACCTACAACTACAAAGAAGAGTTTTATTGGGATGGAATTGCTATACTTCGGGCCGACTTGGAAAGAGAACTTCCTCCAATACATAAGTCGGTTCGTGAGGCAGCCTATTGGACGGCAAGGGATTATATACAACGCTTCCTTCCCAAATGGGAACAACAGAGTCGTTCTATTTTCGTTGCCGGAAATCAATACCTGAAAACCGGGTACAACTATTTTCAGCAAGGAGATCTTGAAAAAGCCAATGAACAATGGCAGATGGCCACAAAGGATAAAGAAGCAGAATTGGCCTCAAGAGCTTGGAGTAATTTAGCTTATATAGCTGAAATAGAAGGTAATATTGTAGATGCAATGAAGTATGCAATGAAGTCATACAAGGTAAAACCGAAAACCAGAACAAAAGAGTACATAGAGAAACTTAAAGAACGATACGAAGCCAATAAAAGAATTGAGCAATATTTTGGTCAGTAACCAATTGCTTGTAAATATGAACATTGCTATCTTTGATTATTATGACGCCTGATACACTTCTCTGGATTCTGCTTGGAATACTTACTATCGATTTTGGTTTTCAAAAAATCCTGGATTTCCTACAAAATAAGGCAAGAAAAAGAGCAGTTCCCGAAGGGCTTAAAGATGTTTATGATGCTGAATCTTATCGGAATCAACAGAAATATCATCTTGAACACTACCGAGTAGATGCCGTTGTATCTCTATTCCTTTTCTTGGTTGTTTTCGTTATGCTTTTACATAATGGATTTGGTAGTGTATACAGCCATATTACTACACTTGAACTTCATCCGATACTAAATACCTTGCTCTTTTTTGCCATCTTGGCTCTTGCACTTGAAGTTATTCAGTTGCCTGTTTCGTGGTATTCCACCTTTTCAATCGAAGAGCGTTATGGTTTTAATACAACAACAATAAAAACTTTTTGGTTGGATAAATTGAAAGGATTATTGGTTACCGGGATTATTGGAGGCGGATTGTTGGCGCTTTTAAACATTGTTTACCTACAGCTTCAAGAGAGTTTTTGGTGGATTGCATGGTGTATTATAGCTTTGTTTACATTGTTTATGAATGCTTTTTATACCAAACTGTTGTTACCTCTTTTTAATAAGTTGGAGCCTTTACCTGATGGAGACTTAAAGGACGAAATTCAGCTTGTAGCCAAGAAGGCTGATTTCAGGCTTGATAAAATTTTCTTGATGGATAGCTCGAAACGAAGCAAAAAAGCAAATGCTTTTTTTACCGGATTTGGCAAGCGAAAAACCATCGTTCTTTTTGATACACTTAAACAACAACTGAAAAATAAGGAGATTGCCGCCGTATTAGCACATGAAATAGGACATTATAAGAAAAAACATACCCTATTGCATATGGTGTGGTCACTCTTCACCACCGGCCTAATGTTGTGGCTTTTTTCGTTGGTTGCTGACAGTCCTCTGTTGGCTAAAACGATGGGCATTTCCCAACCGGCATTTGCTATTTCGCTGCTGGTCTTTTCGTTCCTTTTTGTTCCAATTAACTTTTTATTGACTTTTTTCTTCAATTGTATCAGTCGACATCATGAATACCAAGCAGACAGATTTGCTGCCAGGATACTTCATGGAGAGTATTTGGTTTCTGCCCTCAAGCGGTTGACCGCTGCAAATTTCAGTCATCTTACGCCACATAAACTCTATGTACTATTCGAGTATAGTCATCCACCGCTAAAGGATCGTATTTCCCATATAGAAAAACAATTAGTCTCCACAGAATAGAACAATAACGCACGTAAAAAACAATAATGAAAGCATCCATACTTACAATTGGTGATGAGTTATTACTTGGGCATGTATTGGATACGAATGCCCATTACCTATCAAATGCACTGAAAAATGCAGGTTTTGATGTCGTATTGCGGTTAACTCTGAAAGATACATATAACGAGCTAATGTCAGGGATTGTTTATGCCGAGAGTCAATCGGATTTAATTCTCATGACCGGAGGTTTGGGCCCTACAAATGATGATATCACCAAACAAGTTTTGGCCGATTATTTCTCTTGTTCGTTGGTTGAGAATGCCGATGCTTTGAAGATGATTTCAGATTTATTACAACGCAAAGGTGTGAAACTTACAGCTAACAATAGAGAACAAGCCATGATTCCTGAAGCAGCAAAAGTTTTGCCTAATACAATAGGGACAGCATCGGGTATGTGGTTTTCTACCTCAAAAATCGATCTTATTAGTATGCCCGGGGTGCCTTTCGAAATGAAAGCACTCATGTCAGAGCAGGTGCTGCCTATATTAAGTAAGCGCAATCCAATGTCTGTAGTGACTAAATTTGTGCTAACTCAAGGGCTTCCTGAATCTATTTTAGCTGAAAAGATAGAATCATGGGAAAGGCAACTTTCCACAGGCATCTCTCTGGCTTATTTACCAACGCCGGGGTATATTAAGCTCCGCTTAACCGCTAAAGGAGACAAGCAACAGCAACTAAAGAATATAGTAAATCGGGAGGTGGCAAAACTTTATTCCTATATTCCTGAGTATATTCTTGGAGAAGATGAAGTTACACTTGAGGCATTATTACACAAGATATTGATAGATAGGAATAATACACTATGTACAGCTGAGAGCTGTACCGGAGGAACTATTGCCTCAAAATTACTCCATATACCGGGTAGTTCTGCATTTTTTGAGGGTGCTTTTGTTACCTATAGCAATGCCAGTAAGGAGACTTTATTAGGTGTGAATGCCCGGGAAATAAGGCGTTTTGGAGCTGTAAGCCAAGAAGTGGTTGAGCAGATGGCTAGAGGTGCCCGGGAACGATTGTCCACTGATTATGCCATTGCGACTTCTGGAGTTGCTGGCCCTTCAGGAGGCACAGAGGAGAAACCGGTTGGTACCGTATGGATTGCATGGGCCGGAAAAAACAAGGTGATTTCCAAGCGTTTTCTCTTCTCTGACGAACGGGATGTGAATATTGCACGGTCGACTAATGTGGCTGTAGGCCAGTTAATTAAGTTGATAAAAGCAGGAGAGATATAGAAAACAGTAAAAAAAGCGACTGGAAAATTTGAATATTTGAATTAAAATAGCGTATTTTGCGTTCTGTTTAATAGAACGAGCAAAAAATAAATAGAAAATGTCACGAATTTGTCAAATAACCGGAAAGAGAGTACTCGTAGGGAATCACGTAGCGCACTCGAAGAAGCGAGTAAAACGCAAGTTCTATCCAAATCTTAACAAAAAGAAGTTTTATCTTCCTGAAGAAGATCGTTGGATTGATTTAAAAGTATCTGCTCATGGCATCCGTATTATCAACAAAGTTGGTTTAAAGGTTGCGCTTGAGGGTGCTAAGAAAAAAGGAATTATTGAAACTTATTAATTAAGGAGTTGAAAGATGGCTAAAAAAGGGAATCGTGTACAGGTAATTCTTGAGTGTACTGAGCACAAAACATCAGGACAACCCGGTACCTCGCGTTATATTACGACAAAGAACAAGAAAAATACACCTGATCGTATGGAGTTGAAAAAGTTCAATCCCATACTTAAGAAAATGACTGTTCATAAAGAAATTAAATAAAGCTAAAGCACTATGGCAAAGAAAGCAGTAGCATCATTACAGACAGGAGAAGGAAGGAACCGTACCAAATGTATTAAAATGGTGAAGAATGAAAAATCCGGTTCTTATGCATTTCGTGAAGAAATGGTACACAATGATGACATAAAAGAATTTTTCAGTAAATAATTCTTATCTGAATTATACAGATAAAAAAAGCTTTCTGCCTGGCAGAAGGCTTTTTTTGTTTGCTACGGAAAATATGCTAATTTTAGCGTCAATTTTAATATTTAAATTTTAAGAAATGGCAAAGCTTGGCTTGTTTACCCGCGAAAAAAAGGAAACACTTGATAAGGGATTGGAGAAAACCAAGGAGAGTGTTTTTAAAAAACTTTCTCGTGCTGTGGTAGGGAAGTCATCAGTTGATGACGATGTTTTGGATAAGCTGGAAGAGGTACTTATCACTTCCGATGTAGGTGTGGATACAACCCTGAAAATTATTGAGCGCATTGAACAACGTGTGCAACGTGATAAATATATGGGTGTTGCCGAGCTGAATATATTATTAAAGCAGGAGATTGCCGGTTTATTAGAAGAAAATAATGCTTCGGAGTTTTCCTTGGATTTTAATTCGGAAGACGGGCCTTATGTTATTATGGTTGTAGGTGTAAATGGCGTTGGAAAAACGACCACGATTGGGAAGTTAGCCTATCAATTTACGCAAATGGGGAAGAAAGTCTATTTGGGAGCGGCCGATACCTTTCGTGCAGCGGCAATTGATCAACTTCAGATCTGGGCCGACCGCGTTAACGTACCCATTGTGAAACAAAGTATGGGGTCGGATCCGGCATCAGTAGCCTTTGACACCTTATCCTCTGCAAAAGCTAACAATGCCGATATTGTGCTGATTGATACGGCCGGACGCTTGCATAATAAAATTAACCTGATGAATGAATTAGGGAAAATAAAAAAAGTTATGCAAAAGGTAATCCCATCCGCTCCCCACGAAATATTGCTTGTACTTGACGGATCTACCGGCCAAAATGCCTTTGAGCAGGCAAAACAATTCACAAATGTTACCGACGTAAATGCATTAGCCCTTACGAAACTTGATGGAACCGCTAAAGGAGGTGTAGTAATTGGCGTTTCTGACCAATTTAAAATTCCGGTAAAGTATATTGGTGTGGGGGAGAAGATTGGCGATCTACAAGTATTTAACCGCAAAGAGTTTGTCGATTCTTTATTTAAGCAAGATTAGAGGGAGAGGAGCCCTTGTTATATGAAGCGAGTGAATCTGGTTACACTGGGATGTTCAAAAAACCTGGTGGATAGCGAACGAATGGCATTGCAATTTGAGAAAGCAGGGTACGAAGTCCTTTTCGATGCCAATGAACCCTCGGAATGGGTAATAATAAACACGTGTGGGTTTATTCTGGATGCCAAACAGGAGTCACTCGATATGATTTTCGAGTTTGTAGAAGCTAAACAACGGGGCGAAATTGAAAAAATAGCTGTTGTAGGCTGTCTGTCAGAGCGATACAAACATGACTTGCCTCAAGAGTTGCCTGAGGTGGACGTGTGGCATGGTACCTATCAGTATGATAAGCTTCTGGAAGATCTTTCTATCCCTGTTACAGAGGACTATCACTCCAACCGATTAGTAGCCAATCCGTCGAAACATTTTGCCTACCTTAAAGTATCTGATGGCTGTAACAGGGCTTGTTCCTATTGTGCTATTCCGCTCATAAAAGGAAGACTCCAGTCTGTAGAAGTTTCTGTGCTGGTTGAAGAGGCTAAAGCCCTTGCCGCACAAGGCGTAAAAGAACTGATTCTGATCGCGCAGGATCTTTCCGATTATGGAAAAGATTTATCAAAAACTCATACGTTGCTATCTTTATTACAGGAGCTTGTAAAGATTGATACCATTGAATGGATACGGTTACATTACGCCTATCCTACAAACTTCCCGGATAGCGTGATTGCTTTTATACGCGATAATCCAAAAGTCTGCAAGTATCTGGATGTGCCTGTGCAGCATATCTCCGATTCTGTCCTGAGTCAAATGCATCGGGGACAGACGGCTAAAGCAACCCGGGACTTTCTGCAAAAGTTACGAAAAGAGATACCCGGTATAGCTATTCGTACTACCTTGTTGGTTGGTTTTCCGGGTGAAACCGAAGAGGATTTTGCTGCATTACTCGATTTTGTTCAGGAATTTCGATTTGAGCGGCTAGGGGTATTCCCCTATTCTGAGGAGGAGGGAACCTATGCTGCCCGCCATCTGAATGACGATATTCCAGAGGCAGTTAAGCAACTTCGGGCTAATGAGGTAATGGAAGTTCAGGAAGGGATTAGTCAGGAAATAAATGAATCACGTATAGGAGCAGAGGAGCGGGTATTAATTGATCGGCAACAGGGAAACTATTTTGTGGCTCGCTCGCAATTTGATTCTCCGGAGGTAGATAATGAAATTTATTTACCTGTTGACGAAAGATTTGGACCAGGCGATTTTGTACAGGTTCGCATAACAGGGGCTACTGCGTTTGATTTACAAGCGGAGTATAGGTAAAAGAAAAGGAAAATAAGTATACAAAGAAAGAGAGAAGCCCCCAGGGCTTCTCTCTTTCTTTGTATATGCTGCATTGCAGAAATTACACCAATTTCTTTGCTGCCTCAATGGCTTTATCGTAATCGGGTTCATCGCCAATTTCGCTTACATATTCAACATATTGCACTTTGTTCTCTTTGTCAAGCACAACTACGCCTCGGGACAATAGGCGAAGCTCATCAATCAGAAATCCATATTTCTTGCCGAAGTCGGTATCCTTGTGATCCGAAAGGGTTACCAAATTAGTAATGCCTTCCGCTCCACAGAAACGACCCAGGGCAAAGGGCAAATCATTAGAAATGTTAATGATCACAATATCATTGCTTAAGGCATCTGCTTCTTTGTTAAATCGATGACTTTGCTTGGAACATACACCTGTATCGATAGAGGGATAAACAGAAAGGATCTTTACCTTTCCTTCAAAATCGTCAAGTGTTTTTGGTGTTAATGAGTTGTCGAGTGCTTTAAAATCAGGTCCATGATCTCCTACTCGAATTTCTCTTCCTACAAGAGTTACAGGTTTTCCCTGAAAAGTTACTTTTGTCTTATTCGTTTCCATCATAATTTGCGTTTTTGCTGATAAAATAAAACCTGACTTTCTAACAAAAGAAGTCAGGCTTTGTTTATTGGAAAAGATTTTTTCTATTTAATTGGATTCCGCATTTGTGATGGTTTTAATCTCAATTTCTTGTTCTTTTTCATTGAGTTCCACCATGATGGTTTCCCCTTCCTTAATATTGGTTTTTATTATCGCCTCGGCCATTGGATCTTCTAAATATTTTTGGATCGCACGTTTTAGCGGACGTGCTCCAAATTGTGTATCAAATCCTTTTTCCGCAATAAAATCTTTTGCTGCAGGCGAAATTTCAATTTTATAGCCCAGTGCATTTACCCGTTTGTAAAGTCCCTTTAACTCGATGTCGATAATCAGTTTGATATCTTCCTTCGAGAGAGAATTAAATATAACAACGTCATCGAGACGATTTAGAAATTCGGGGGCAAAAGAGCGTTTCAATGCACTATTGATGATGCTCTTGGCATGTGTGTTGGCAGCTTCGCGTCTGGCTTGAGTAGAGAAACCAACACCCTGACCGAAATCTTTCAATTGGCGCGAACCAATATTGGAGGTCATAATAATGATGGTGTTTCGGAAGTCAATCCGACGGCCTAGGCTGTCAGTCAACTGTCCTTCATCAAGCACTTGCAGTAATAAGTGGAATACGTCGGGGTGTGCTTTCTCTATTTCATCAAGCAGCACCACTGAGTAAGGTTTGCGACGCACTTTTTCGGTAAGCTGGCCACCTTCTTCGTACCCTACGTATCCTGGAGGAGCTCCAACCAATCGCGATACAGAGAATTTCTCCATATACTCACTCATATCAATGCGAATGAGGTTGTCGGTGCTGTCAAACAAATATTGCGCTAATATTTTAGCCAACTGTGTTTTTCCTACACCTGTAGGGCCAAGGAATATAAAAGTACCAATAGGCTTGTTGGGATCTTTCAGTCCTGCCCGGTTACGTTGTATAGAACGTACAATTTTGGAAATGGCATCGTCCTGCCCCACAACGCTCTCTTTGATCTCTTCTTTCATTTTTAGCAGCCGTGTGCCTTCGGCCTGGGCAATTCGCTGTACGGGCACACCGGTCATCATGGCAACAACTTCAGCCACTTCTTCTTCCGAAACAGTTTCTCTGTTTTGTGTTAGTTCTTTTTCCCAGGCTTCTTTTTCTTGATCGAGCGTTTCCATCATCTTTTTTTCCTTATCACGGAAACTGGCAGCTTTTTCGAAATTTTGCTCTTTTACGGCGCCAATTTTTTGCTCTCTGATGGTCTCAATCTCTTTTTCCAGTTCAATTATTTTTTTAGGAACCGAAATGTTTGATATGTGCACTCTTGAACCGGCTTCGTCAAGCGCATCAATAGCCTTATCGGGCAAATGTCGATCGCTGATATAGCGCATGGTTAATTTCACACATGCATCCAGGGCTTCAACGGTATAGTTTACATTATGATGATCCTCGTAACGGGCCTTAATGTTTTTCAAGATCTCCAGGGTTTCCTCCTCGGAAGTGGGATCAACCAGCACTTTTTGGAAGCGACGTTCCAAAGCTCCATCCTTTTCAATGTGCTGACGATATTCATCCAGGGTGGTGGCTCCAATACATTGAATTTCACCACGAGCCAGTGCAGGCTTCAACATGTTGGCAGCATCCAGCGAACCCGTGGCGCCACCGGCTCCTACAATGGTATGTATTTCATCAATAAAAAGAATAATATTGGTGGTTTTGCTCAGCTCATTCAGGATTGCTTTCATGCGCTCCTCAAATTGTCCGCGATATTTCGTGCCTGCTACAATAGAAGCTAAATCAATTGTGATAACGCGTTTATCGAAGAGCACACGTGATACCTTTCGCTGCACGATACGAAGAGCCAGCCCTTCAACAATTGCTGACTTTCCTACACCTGGTTCACCAATAAGTACCGGATTGTTCTTCTTTCGTCGGCTTAGAATTTGCGCCAGGCGTTCAATCTCTCTGTCGCGACCAACAATAGGATCTAAAGCACTATCCTCTGCAGCTTTTGTTAAATCGATACCAAAATTGTCGAGCACCGGTGTGTCCGATTTTGATTTTCCCTGTTGGGGGTTTCGTCCGGGACCACCTCCGGAGCTTCCAAAGCTCATATCGGCTTCGTCTTCATCGCCAAAATCGGCTTTGTTTTCAGGTTGCATTCCTTCCATTTCACTCCTTACTGTTTGATAATCAATGTCTTGCTCCTCAAGTATTTGTGTTACCACACTATTTTCATCTTTTAAAATAGCTAATAACAAATGGCCGGTATTGATTGTGGATTGTTGAAAGGACTTTGCTTCCAGGTACACTAATTTCAGCGCTCTCTCTGCGGATTTAAACAGCGGTATGCTATCAATATCCTGGGTAGTCTCTTCCTGTGAGCGAATTCGATCTTCGATATTGTGCTTTAAGGCGAGTAGATCCACATCCAAATCTTCCAGCATGGTAACGGCCAAACCTTCTCCATCGCGCAGGATGCCCAAGAGCAGGTGTTCTGTTCCAATGTATGCATTCCCAAGGCGTATGGCTTCTTCCTTGCTATAGGCCAATACATCTTTTATTCGTTGCGAAAACTTTGCGTTCATATAGTATTTCTCCTAACTGGTGTATTAACAAATTTACACATCAACAAACATATAACAAAAATCTTTATGAAAAAAGGCAAGCATCATCCTGCCTTTGATTTGTTGAAAAGTTTAAACAGTGTAGCGCTGCAGTTGTTCAAGGGAGCTTATTTTTTCCATGATTCCCGGGTTGTTTTCTCAAATTGATTGTTGATAAAAAACTGTTGAATTGTGAGTATTCAGTGGAGATAATTTCGTGAAATTGGCGCTATTTTAGTACTTTTGTTTGCTGTGAAAATTTGAATATAACATACTAATCATAAACCTTATGGCAGAAGGAGAAAGAATAATAAAAGTAAACATTGAAGAGGAGATGAAGTCTGCCTACATCGATTATTCGATGTCGGTAATTGTCTCAAGAGCCTTACCTGATGTTCGCGATGGTTTGAAGCCTGTACATCGCCGAGTGCTATTTGGAATGTCGGAGTTGGGAATCTTATCCAGTAAAGGCTATAAGAAATCAGCGCGTATTGTAGGAGAGGTGTTGGGTAAGTACCATCCTCATGGCGATTCATCGGTATACGAAGCGATGGTGCGAATGGCGCAACCCTGGTCGATGCGCTACCGCCTGGTTGACGGACAAGGAAACTTTGGATCGGTGGATGGCGATAGCCCTGCTGCAATGCGTTATACCGAAGCTCGTTTGCAAAAAATATCAGAAGAGACGCTCCGAGATCTTGATAAAGATACCGTCGATTTTCAGCTGAACTTTGATGATTCTTTGAAAGAACCAACAGTTCTGCCTACACGCGTACCTATTCTTTTGGTAAATGGCGCTTCAGGTATTGCTGTGGGCATGGCTACCAACATGCCCCCACATAACTTGAATGATACAATCTTGGCCATTAAAGCTTATATTGATAACCGGGAAATTGAAATCGATGAGCTGACCAAAATTATAAAGGCTCCGGATTTTCCTACCGGTGGTATTATTTATGGCTACCAAGGCGTAAAAGAAGCTTATGAAACGGGTAGGGGACGTATCGTGTTGCGCAGTAAGGCCAATATTGAAACCACTCCTTCGGGTAAGGAGCAAATCATTGTTACCGAAATTCCCTACCAAGTGAATAAGGCCGAGATGATTAAGCGAACCGCTGAGCTGGTAAACGATAAAAA
>JAWOEH010000090.1:0-12754 GCA_046482855.1 Bacteroidales bacterium
TATGAAAAGAGCATTACTTTCAATCGCTATATTGATTTTGGGGGTAACAGCAAATGCGCAACAGCCTCTAAGAATTGATCATACCTTTACAGACCTTGAAGATCTTTCAATGGCTTGGGTTGACTCAGCTAAAAAGAAGTTGCATATTGGGTATGGACATACCTCTCATGGAAGCCAATTAATTACGGGCATGGCAACATTAGAGTCGCATTACTCCGATGGTCGTTTCGATTTTAGCAAAAATAATTATGCCGATCAATTACATTTGTTTGAGGGAGATATGTGGAGTCATGATGGCTACCTGGGCCGAGATGTGGGCGTAGCTGGCTGGGATGAGGAGACACGTGAGTACCTTACCGATTTTCCGAACTGTAATGTTGTTATCTGGTCGTGGTGTGGCGAAGAAAATACCATTCTCGAGCGGGATGTACAGACGCATTACCTGGACAAAATGGAAGCATTGGAGAGTGAGTACCCCGGTGTAGCGTTTGTATATATGACTGCCCCTCTCGAGGGGCAAGGGCCTGATGGCGCCCTTAAACAAGCAAATGATTCGATAAGATCTTTTTGTAAACTCCATAACAAGATATTGTATGATTATGCCGATATTGAGAAGTATGACCCTGACGATGACACCAATTTTCAGGATTTCGGAGGTGATGATGGATGTAATTACGATCCTGACGGGGCAAGCCCATACGATCGTACAGGAAATTGGGCAGAGGAATGGGTGGCAGAAAATGCTTCGCACCTTATAACTACCCTGTCCAATGAAACCAATAGCAGTGACTGTGATTTTGGACATACACATTGTTTGAATTGTGTGCAAAAAGGTATTGCGGCGTGGCATTTGTGGATTCGTTTGGCTGGATATACAGATCCTGTAACAGAGGTTGATTCAACCACACATTTTGTTGCCTCAAGTGGTAGTTGGCATGAAGAGAGCAACTGGGACAATGGCATACCTACTGATACCACGGATGTAGTTATTGATGAAGGCACTGAAGTGATCATCACTCAGCAAGCTGTGTGTGATAGTTTGGTGCTGAGACCCGGGGCAAAAATGGTGGTGGAGCAAGAACAGACGCTGACAGCCCGCAAAGCCTTTTTGATGAGTTCGACAAATGCAGCGGAAACACGAGTGCAGCTTTATGGTGACCTATTAACTAATGAAAGCGCCATAGTTGAAATACTCATACCAGCAGGTACTTCCACATTTGTTATGCCTGTGTCGGGAGCCACTGTTGATATGTTTCAAAGTGCAGATCTTACCGTAAAAGCCTGGAAGCCTAACCAGGGAAGTTATGAACAACTTACTGCAGGAGAGCCACTCGAACTGCTCACTGCTTATGTATTTGAGAATTCAGGAGACGGGGTAGTGGAAACGGTGGAAGGTACTTTGATTCAAGGCGAGCAATCGATATCTGTAGACCCGGCGGAGGGTGCGGCGCCTTATAACGGATGGTACCCCATAGGAAATCCATTCTTGAGCATGGTTGATTGGTCTGTTCCCAATTGGAATAAAGCAAATGTGGGCCAGGGACTTTATCGATATGTGCCGGGCAGCAATATTTTTACAAGCGACATTAATGGCATACAGGTGCCATATCATTCAGGCGATTTGTTGCTATCACCTCTTTCTGCCTATTGGATACATGCACATACTGCCGGGAGTTTTGGGTTTGAGTCCGGGGTACAAACAGATGCTGAAACTGCTAGTCAGAAGTCATCGCAGGAGGCTACAGAAGTCTTTTACCTGCAAGTAACAGCTACTGATTATGTAAAGCAAACAAGTATCTACTTTCCCGAGGGTGGAACGGCCGGTTATGATTCCGAATTGGATGCTTTTTATTTGGAGGGTCCGGTGCCCGATGGTTCAACCATTTATGGCTGCTATACAATACTTGATGGAGGCGAACGTATGGCAATAAATGCCTTGCCATCTACAGGTGATGTCTGGGCCCCAATGGGCCTTTACGTGCCAGCCGAGGCGGTTTATACCTTCTCAACAATGGATGAATCGACCTATCCGGGGACTATCTATTTAACAGACCTTGAGGAAAGTGTTGTGCATGATTTGAGCACAGCTAATTATCAGGTGACAATACCTGCCGGGAGGTATAATGAGCGATTCGTTCTTTCCAATGTCGATACTACCTCCAGTGAGCCAGAACCACTACCTGATTCAACTACTCATTTTATTGCTCAAAGTGGAGCCTGGCATCAGGAAGCCAACTGGAGCAATGGCATTCCGGAAGATACGACGGATGTTTTCATCGATGAGGGATGTTCGGTAACCATCAGTGCCGACGCTGTATGTGATAGCTTAAATGTGTTACCCGGAGCCAGGCTAACAGTGGATGCAGGAGCCGTATTGACTTGTACACAAGCTTATGTGCAGAAAGATGTGAACGGCGTCAGCGCTCAGGTAGCTATTCAGGGGGCTTTTGAAACGACTGGGAATTGTGCTGTTGATGTGCTGCTTACTGAGAACAACCAATGTTTTGTATCTCCTGTAACGGGAGCAACCGCCAAAGCTTTTGTTGACAGTGGTTTTCTTGTTACAACTTGGGATGCTCAATCAGCTAGTTATGTTGATGTTGCCTCCGATGAAGAGCTGAGCCTGCTGCGTGCCTATTTTATTGGTGATCTTGCCGAACCCACATTAGTGAAATTGCAAGGCTCACTTGTGCAGGGTGATATAAGTATTCCGGTGAGTCCCACTGAGGGCACGGGGGCATATGCCGGCTGGTACCAAGTGGGAAATCCCTATCTTATGCCTGTAGAATGGACATTAACAGGTTGGGAAAGAACAGCTACAGGTGAGGCCTTTTACAAATACAATTCACAGGAGAATCGCTTTGATGTTTATGTAAACGGAGTAGCGGTGCCTAATGGAGGTGTCTCCACTGAATTTGCTCCCATGGCTACCTTTTGGGTGAAAGCTCACACAGAGGGAGCCTTTGGTATGTCGCCACAAGTGCAGGTGACCAGCCAAACAGCAGCTAATGCAACAATTACGGAGGAACCGCAGCCGTTTTATTTGGCCGTTGAAGGAACAGGCTTTCAGAAACAGCTTGCCTTTTATATGTCGGACGAAGCTTCTGATGGGTTTGATGCTACATTGGATGCATATTTTATGAAGGGTCCGGTATATGGCTACCAGGAGGTTTATGGGAGTTACTCGGTAAATGCAGATGAGGAGAAAATGGCTGTTAATGCTTTGGCTCAAACCGATGACCTATGGCTGGATTTAGGAATCTCTGTGCCTGTTCAGGATGAGTATACGTTTTCGCGCATGGCAGCTTCCTCGTTTAGTGAACCTGTATACCTTAATGATACTGAAACTGGCGAAGTGCTCCTTTTGGATGATGAGGCATACACGATTGCATTACCAGCAGGAGACTATCCGCAGCGCTTTGTGTTGTCGACCACCGATACAAGCTCGCAGCAAACATCTGTTCAACAGCTTGAGGAGTCATTGTTAATCTATACTCAGCGGCAAACTCTGTGGGTGGAGAGCCCTCAGCCCATACATGCCGATTTTGACTTCTATAAGCTGAATGGTGAAAAAGTATTGACCTTTACCGATAGGGTGCATGGGGAAAAGAGTTATGAACTGGCTCTGTCAGGTTTCTACCTGCTAAAGCTTCAAACAAAAAGTGGTGAAATCTATACACAGAAGTTATTTTTTACGTCGCCTTAAATCGGTTGGATAAACTTTAGTTAAGGTATCTTTTGCGAAAACTGTGTGCAATCTTCCTCGTGTAGTCGTTCGATCCCTGTATATTCAGGTGATGAGGATCGGAGAAGTAGCGATTGTCGTAAAATGGAATTTTCCAGCCTTCAGGGGGAAGAGAAACATGAGCATATATTTTTGTAAGCTGGATTAGTTGTTCAGGTGTTTCGGTGTATTGCGCCGAACTACCCCGGCGCTGAGGGTAGTTTACCAGCATAACTTGTATGTTTTTCTTTTCGGTAAGATCAAAAAACTTCTCAACATAGGGATCTGAAAACGGATTGGGCATCTGTTTGATACAGGTATCGCAATCGGTAGGAGCCGTGTAGTCCTCAGGCAATCGTCCGTCCGGGAATTTTGCTTGTTCCTGGATAAAGTAGTAGCCTTTTTGTGCTATCATTTTCTCGACAATTTGCTTATTTCTTCTCCGCGTGCGTTCAATATCCTCCGGGTTTACAATGCGGTTTTTTAGGTATTTGAATACTGAAGCCCGGTACACATGAATGGGCAACAGGTAGTTTACCACCTGATTTTTGCCTTTCACGTTAAAAAAATAGGAGACCAGTTCATTGGGAAAGTTGAGCCCTTGGTTGGCATAAGTATCGAATAGCAAAAAGGGGGTAGAGGCCAGGTGCAAGGGCATAATTATGTATTGCGGAGCCGGGTTATTGGCCAAATAATCTTTTAGGTAGTGGTAATTGCTGGCTATGGGAAGTGCCGGAAGTGCCATGTTTACTGAGTAGATTGAGTCCTGGAAAATACTGTCAAAAACCTCCGGATTCACACCGGCAAGCATGCCACTTGCCCCCATAAAAAGCACATTTGTTTTTCCTTTCTGATAGCCTATTTCTTCGGTCCTCACAGCTTCGCGTTTTGCTTCACAAATAATGGAAGCGCCATCTTTGTAAATACTGCCGGAATATATTGCCAGCTGGTTGAGCAATACCAAGAGGATGATACCAATGAGAGAATGGAGCAAAAGCTTTTTCATGACAAATAACTTTCGTTTAGAATTGGAAGTAAACAAAATCGGATGAGGCAAACTTACCAAAGATGAGGACTGCTAAAACAAGTCCATAGTAGAGCGACCATTTCAGAGCCGGGTATTTATTTAGTTTTGTGCGCACCAGCTTGCCTTGTTCGTTTGTGTAATCAACCAGGTATACAATACCCACACCGGTTAATGCAATAAGATAATCGTAACGTGGGATGCCCATGTCAAAACCCACCCACTTTCCGCCAATGTCGGTAAACAGATGGCCAACAAAATAGAAAGCATCGCCCAACGACTGGGCATTGAAAAAGATGAGGGTTAACCCGAAAAAGAGAAAAACGAATGAACGACTTAAAAATCTTACCCAATAGGTGGGAAGCTTAGCAGCAAGCTGCAATCGCTGGCGTTTTGTGAAAAATTCATAATTAATGGCGATTCCCTGCAAGAGACCTAAAATAATAAATGTCCAACCCGCACCATGCCATATACCAATAATGAGAAAACTGACAAAAACCCCATATACAGCAGCCCACTTTTTCCAACGCATACGTTTTAGCAAGATCTTTTTAAAGATATAGTCGTTACACCAGTTGGATAGTGTAATGTGCCATTTACGCCAGAACATGGAAACATTTTGTGCCAGCAATGGGCGCTCAAAGTTGTTGGTAAGCTGTATGCCAAACAGTTTGCCAATACCCAACATAATGTCGGTATACCCTGAGAAATCGCAGTACATATGAAAAACCTGCAAAATATAGGTGATAATCAGTGGAACACCTGAATATTCATCAATGTTGCCATAGATGTTTTGCACCATTGGAAAGAGACGGTCGGCAATTACCAGCTTTTTAAAGAATCCCCAAAACAATTGAATCAAGCCATTGTGAAATACTGCAGGTTTGAATGAGTAGATGGTTTTGAGCTTTGGCAAAAATGTTTTTGTTCGCTCGATAGGTCCAGCTAAAAGCTTTGGAAAAAAGAGTACATAACTGGCAAAAATGCCAAAATGAGCTTCCGGATCTTCGGTTCCCCTGTATACATTTATTTGGTATCCAATAAATTCAAAGGTGTAGTAGGAAATGCCAATGGGAGCGATGATGTGCAGGTATGGAATCTCGATTCCTGTATTCAAAATACCCAAAAGTGAAGCCAGGTTTCCCAATAAAAAATTTATGTACTTGAAAAATACCAACTGGCCAATATTCAGGTACATAGCCAAAAGATAAATCCCTTTTTTCTTATGCACGTTTGCTGTGTGCATGAATATGCCCAGTGAATAATTTACGGTGGTTAATAAGAGGGTATAAAGCAGAAAAGTGGAGGAAAGGTATCCAAGCATCAGGATACTGGCCAATAGCAGCACCAACCACTGCCATTTGGGTTTTACCAGATAATAAAAGGGCAACAGTACAATAAGAAATAGAAAGAATTCCAGGGTACTAAAGATCATAGGACAAAGGGATACTTAGGTTATCATTGGGTTTGCGCCTGGGTATGCACTTGCAATAGCTTTTTCTTGTCAATTTTGCCATGTGCTGTTTTGGGCAATACCTCCATAAAATCCACATACTTGGGAATAGCATAGGATTCTAATTGGGTAACACAATGTTGCAGTACCTGTTTGGCTTCCAACTGAACTCCCGGTTGGCAAGCGATAAAGGCCTTTATGGCTTTACCAAATATCTCATCCGGTACTCCAATTACAGCACATTCATTCACCCCCTCAATGCCGTTAATTGCCCGTTCTACCTCTTTGGCACTTATGCGTTCGCCTCTGGATTTGATCATATCATCTTTTCGGCCTAAAAAGTAAAGAAATCCCTCTTCGTCCATCTTGAAGTAGTCGCCGGTAAACAATAGTTTTTCGCGGAAACCTAATGCGCTTCGATAAGTCTTGGCTGTTTGTTCCTGGGCATTCCAATACCCTTGCATCACATTGGCGCCTCGTACTACCAATTGGCCAACTTCTCCTCTTGGAACCTCTTTGTTGTCCTTGTCCACAATAAATACTTCGCAATTGGGCATGGCAATGCCTACCGAATTAGGCTTTTTGTCGATGTATTCTGGCGGGAGGTAGCTGATGCGTTTACATTCGGTAAGCCCGAACATCGAGTAGATTTGTACATGCGGCATGGCTTTGCGTAAACGTTTGATATGTTCTGTGGGCAAGGCAGCTCCTGTATTTGTTATGTAACGCAGGCTTGAGATATCGAAAGATCCCAGTTCAATGGTTTTAAACACCATGGCCACAATGGTGGGCACAATAGGGAATCCTGTTACCTTTTCCTCTTTAATGCGATTCAATATGTTGGTAAGGAAGATAAAGGATTTTTCCAGTACCAATGTACCACCAACCATAAAAGTCATGATTGCCTGGTACAGTCCATAATCAAATGAAAGGGGAAGGGTGTTGAGTATGATGTCGTCAGGGGTATTTTTCAGGTACTGTATAATGCTTTTGGATGCAGCAATGATGTTTTGGTGTGTTTCCATAACTCCTTTTGGATCGCCTGTAGATCCGGAAGTATATACCAAGGCAGCCAAATCGATATCCAGACATCGGTTTTTTTGTATGGCTGTTTGCATATTTAACTCGGGGTCTTTGGCTGTCTGCATCACGGCCTCCCAGCTATACTCATTGTGGCATGGCGGTTTGCCATTCTTTGGCACATTGCCTACCCATATTACAGCACATTTATGTTTGGCTATTTTCAGGGCTTCGCGTACCTGCTTTTTCTTATTGGCCTGAGCCACAACTAGAGTTGGTGTAGCATCTTGGAGGATATAAGCAAGTTTGTTCACTTGCACAGCTGTGTTGATGATGCTGAATATACCTCCGGCTTTTAGGGTTGCATAGAAAGAGAAAATCGTTTCTGCACTATTTTCTAAATAGATTAAAACTCTTTCCTGTCGCTTTAATCCTAAATGAATAAATGCGCTGGCTAATTGTTGTGTAATGTTGAATAATTGGTTGTAGGTATAACGGTTTTTACCAACAATCAGGGCTTCTTTGTGGTTGTAGCGCTTACCCGAGGCATCGAAATAGTCGTGTAGCAGTGTCAGGTTCAACATGGCTGTGAAGGTTTTGTTATTGATTCAGGTCATGATATACTATGGGAGACATGCGTAGGTAATCGGTTGTTGATTGTTTTCTTTTGAAGGAGTGGAATATATTCGCTACTGCTTCTTCCGACTTGCCTACCAGATCAGCTACTTGTGCCGGCGACTGGTTGTGCTCGTAGGCGTGCCATAGCAGATCCATCTGATCGAAAGGTAGTTGGAAGAAAAACTCTTCTTGTGTCTGTTCGGCCGAGTAGGTATCGGTTGTGGGGGTACGCTCAATAATCGCCTGGGGCACATCTAAGGCCTTTGCCAGTTGGTATACCTGTGTTTTGTAAAGATGCCCTATGGGCATTACATCAGCGCCTCCATCGCCGTGCTTCACAAAAAATCCCTGGTTAATTTCGTGCTTGTTGGGTGTGCCTATTACACTATAATAAAGCCTTTCGGCATGGTAGTACAACATGCTCATGCGGGTACGTTGCTTAAAGTTGGAAGCACCCATGATTTGCAAGAACTCTTTGGCCGGTAATGTTTTGCTCTCTTTTTGGGCTTGCTCGTCTACCAATGTGATGTAGAAGGGTGAAGGAAGTTTCGTTTCGATGGCCGACTCTTTCATGCCAATTTTGAAGCTGTGTTTTGTGGGATCGTATTCAGGGAAAACTCGACTCACGGCTTTGTCGCGGCGTGTATAGCAGCCAAAACCCACAAGTGCATCTGTAATGTCTTCAACAATTGCCTTTGCGCCAAATCTGTCGGCTAACGCTTGGGCAAATGTAAGGCTATCTTTGCTGGAATCCTTTTCGGGCATCATAACACCAAGGACATTTTTAGCACCAAGTGCTTTTACAGCCAGCGCAAAAGTAACTGAGGAGTCGATTCCTCCACTGATGCCTACCACACCACCTCTGCGACGTAGTTTGTGAAATGCATCCTCTTTTATCCGCTGGCAAAGCGTTTCGATATATGCCTCGATATTGGGAATTGTTAATGCTTGATTTTGGGTGATCGTTTTCATGACTTGGGGTTTTTAGGTTTTACTCAGGAGAGGTTGATCTCCTTCTTCAGATTTAAGTTTGCCACATTGGGTCCCGGATCTTTGCTGCTTTGGATAAATTGTTCGTAAAGCAGTTGAGAGGATGCGATGCCATTAAGCGCCATGGCATCGGTTTCTGAAATATTTTGTCCCTTGGAGAATTTATCAACAAGCTGCTCCACCTTTTGCGCATCGAATAGATTGTAGGCCTCTGTTTGTGCTTTTTGCATTACAGACAAAATCTTTGGGGAGGCAGTATTTTTGCCCAGCATATGTTGAGCTGGTGCCCTGTAGGCTTGTTTTGACCGATTTGCTATGCGTTGCGGGATCTTTCCGGCCATACTCTTTTTCAACAGGTATTTTTCGTTGAGCCCATTTAGTTTATATTTCTCCGGCAGGCTTGCACAGAACTCAATAATCCGATGATCCAAAAAGGGATACCTTCCTTCTACCGAATTTGCCATTGCCATGCGGTCGCCTTGCGACGAAAGCAAATAGCCTGACATGAAAAGATGAATTTCCAGCCACTGTGCTTTTTCTAAGGGAGAATAGTGATGGAAATCATCGGGCAACATGGCGCCTACTTCCTCCATTGGGTCATCGTGTGCATATTGGGCTTTGATGTCCTCTGACAGGTAGTTTTGCAGCCTGGATGTATTGTGCCATCGGATGAGATGTGAGTAGAATGGCGAATCGGTTTTGCTTAATTCATAACCGAAGAACATGCGCAGCATACCTGGCTGGGCATCCCTGATGTAGGGAATGTAGGGATAAAGCTTTTTCAACAAAAGCGGTCGCAGTTTGCTGTTGGGCTCTTTGGCCCAAAAATGACGAATGAGGGTTTCTTTGAAGATGTTATAACCTCCCAGCATTTCATCAGCCCCTTCGCCTGTAATAACCACCTTGATGTTGTTCTCACGCACCATTTTGGAGAGAATGTACATGGGAGCCGGTGCCGTTCGTATAATGGGCACTTCGGTATGCCAAATTACCTTTGGAAAGGTTTCTCCTATTTGTTGGTTGGTGCAACTGAACCGTTTGTGCTGTGTATTAAGGAACTTTGAAGCCTCCTGCTGGTAATTGGTTTCGTCATAATCTTTGTCCTCGAAGCCAATAGAAAAAGTTTGGAGGTTTTGAGGTTGTATCTCTTTTATCAAGCTGGTTGTGGCAGTAGAGTCTAATCCTCCGCTTAAGTAGGCCGCCACAGGCACATCAGAGCGCAACCTGAGGGCTACGGAATCTTTCAATAATTCCCGAAACTGTTCGCGTGTATCGGAGAATGACCCATTTTGCTGTCCGTCAAATTTTAATCGCCAATACCGTTCTACTTTGATCTTCCCGTTACGTAATTCCAAGAAATGGCCTGGAGGCACTTCAAAGATTTCTTTAAAGAAGGTATTAGGTGATAGCGGCGCCCAAAAGGTAAATAAATGCTTCAGGGCTTTGCCATTTACTTCAGGGCTGATCAAGGGGAATTGAAATAAGGCCTTTATTTCGGAACCAAAGACAAAATGACCGTTTTGGTGTGTATAAAAGAGTGGCCGGATGCCTACACGATCACGAGCAAGAAATAATGATTCTGATTTCTTGTCATAAATTGCAAAAGCAAACTGACCATTGAGTTTGTTTAGGCCTTTTTCTCCATAGGTGGCATACAACTGAACCAATACTTCAGTATCGGAATTTGTGCGAAAACGACATCCCTTTTGCTCCAATTCGGCCCGGAGTTCAAGGTAATTGAAGATTTCTCCGTTAAAGACAATCCAGAATCGTTCCGACTCATCGGAAATAGGTTGTGTACCTCCGGCCAAATCAATGATGTTCAGGCGTACGTTTCCCATGGCCATGTGGCGGCTATGGAGTGTCCCGCTTTCATCGGGGCCCCGGTGTCTGATTTGTGCAAGCATACGCTTTAGCGTCTCCTGCTTATGTTCACCGGCAAGAGCGTGACTATAGAAACCTGCAATTCCACACATATGAAGTAGGGTTTATGCTTTTACAGCGGTCTTTTGCTCTACATAGCGGGCTATTGCATTGATTGATTCAAAGTTCTCTTCAACAAAGTCCTTGTCTTCTGTCTTCACGCCAAATTCATCTTCTAAAAACGAGATGAGTGTGAGAAATCCCATGGAATCGAAATAGCCTTCTTTGAAAATCAGGGTATCGTCTTGAATAAGACTGACATCGGAGAAGGTATTATCAGCAATAAATTGGTGAACCTTCTCCTTAAGTGAGGTTGTGTTCATAGTACTCTTTCTTTTGGGTGTTAGTTTTTAATTAATCGCGCGTTCCGACAGAAGTATGCTGCCGGAGAATTAAATGTACAAAAAATCAGGGTTGGATAAAAGCGTTATCCTTCATACAAGTAAATAATATTCTTTGACATTTGTTCAAAGATTATGATGAACTGTAGCTATTGATTGGTAAAGGCAGTTATAAATAGGACAATTACCTCTTTTTTTCAATGGCCCCCATGTCAGGTCTGTTTCCATAAAATGGTACTGTCTGTAACTTTGGAGTAGCGATCGTTTGTCCTTTATCGATACAAGGAGATCCGGGTGATAATTCGAAGTTATTTTTTTCGGGTGCCATAAATAGCGGTTCTGCAAAGATTGAATGGTTGCCATTGCCTGTATGCAGCTGATAGGCCTTTAAGGAGATATAATTGTTGAATACTTGAGTTGTTGAAGGGGCGTAGAAACAATTGAAATTGCTTTTTATGGGACCCGAAAGCTTTAACAAGGGCTTTTGGGCGGAACCATTAACGATGATGTTGTTATACAGCTGAAAGTTCTTGCCGAGTATCGAAATCGTATTATTTACCAAAGTATTATGGAGGATTATTGCGTTTTGTGCATTGTGTAGCCAAATGCCGTTTTCATTGTTGTGCATGATATTTCGATAAATATATTGCGTTTGGGCATGGCTGTATAGGGCGCAGGGACTATTGGCAATTTGGTTGTGTGCAATGGTAATGGAATCAGTTGTGTATCCCATGTATATGGCGGCGCCTCCATTTACAGTGGTCTGGGGACCCTGAATATGGTTATGGGCAATAACACCCTTTTTGCATTGGTTTGCAATAATGGCAAATTTGTTGCCTGTGTCGGTGCGGTCGATCTTACAATATTCGATGGAGAAATTTGAACAGTTGATGAGTTGAATGCCATCGCCCGGAGCTTCCTGCTCTGAGGTGCCTATTGTCAGGTATTTTTGATTTACCTTTTTAATGTGACAAGAATCGATGCTTAGTTCGTGAATATTTTGCGCAAATATGCCATCATCGGCAATGTTTCTAATTGTACATCGGCTTATTCTTATTTTCTGAGTCAGGGGTTGTGATGCGTTACCAAGGAGACGAACCCCCCAAATACTATTCTTTATCGAGCATTCGCTAATGGTTATCAGGCTACTATTTTTTCGAATTCTGATACAACTTATCTTTTGATCTGTGCCATCGAAGGCAAGATTATCAATTTTTATGTTTTCACAACCCGCAATGTCGAGAAGATGTCTGTTTTGATTGCTTGACAAAACGGGTTTAGAGCCTTCGCCATAGGAACTAATGGTAATGTTGCGCTTTCGGTTTAAGATAATGGCTGTAGTAAGAGTATCTGAGCTCCCGCACTTGATAAGGTATTTGACGTTGTTCTTTAGGGTAAGATCACCCAAACTATTGTAAGGTTTTTTTATAGTCCCGTCCCGGACTCCTTCCTGCAGACTTAGAGGGTTAATATAAATTGTTTTTTGGAGATCACTTGCAGATCCTTGGTAAGTAATTATAAACAACCCTCCAATAAGAAGAAAAGCAATACATATTTTAAAAACAAGTTGCCGCATAGTCTGTTTTTAGTTTAAGTTAAGATATCTGAGACATATAAGCAAAAGTATATCCTTCATTTATGCGAGGGGTGATTATTTTTTA
>JAWOEH010000114.1:0-4118 GCA_046482855.1 Bacteroidales bacterium
ATGAATATCTCCAATTTGAGCTTCAACACAAGCCTGACGCATGGTATCAACCAATATGGAAGCATGCCCGCAGAGGGAAGAAACCATTATGGCATCTGCCTGATGCTTCACTGCTGCCTCAACAAAAGCCTCTACGGTATTGTGAATACCCAGCGAATGTACCTGAAACCCTTCGGTGCGCAATGCATGCTCCATAATACGAATACCTGTAACATGCACATCTTCCCCTACAACTCCTGTTATTAGTGTATATTCGTTAATCGATTTACTCATAACTCCTCCTTTTTACGGTTATACAAGCCGGCAAACTGCGATGTATCGCCGGTAAAAAACTGTAACGACGACATGCGCAGCTGCCCATCCATGCGCGTTAACTGATAACACCCCACTGCATCGGCAGCTAAAAGTTGCTGCCCAGAATGTTTGTCGAATTTCTTTATACACAAACGGGCTACAGCCGTCATCTTTATAGGATCCACAAAAAGATCCTCAGGGATAAAATCTTCCACCACCGTTTTATGTCCTTCTACCAAAAAACGCTTCCAGGCTTCCAAGCCCTCCAGGCAAAAGGGATAAGGCTGTCCCTTCATACTCATAAAAGCAGTGGAGACAAAATCCGGAGTACAATACTTATCAAGCACATCAACAGTATCTGCCTCTTGTGCCAGGGTATCATAATCCCGACAATAAGCCTTCATAAAGGCTTTTATCTCTTCATATATCTCTGTCATAAAGCATTTACATTCCTGCAGATACATTCAACACCTGCCCGGTAACAGAGGAGGCTCGTTCAGAAGCCAGAAAAGCAACGGCATTCGCCACGTCACTCTCAGTAGTTAACCGGTTGGTAAGGGTATCTTTTGTTAACGATTGTTGCATTTGCTCTTCACTGATCCCAGCTTTCTGAGCCATCCCGGGAATACGTTCATTGCGTATCCGATCAGTGAGTACCAATCCGGGCGCTACGGTATTTACTGTAATCCCTGCCGGGCCCAACTCCTTGGCCAAAGTAGCTGCCAGCGCATTCATTGCCGCCTTACTCATATTGTAAGCTCCGGAGTGAGCCGGATTCAAACGGCAGGCAATCGACGAGACCATCACAATACGTCCGCTATCGCTATGCTTGAGCAAAGGAATCAACCTCTGAGTCAACAGGTATACCCCTTGCACATTCACCTGCATCACTTTTTCCACCTCCTCACGAGGAGATGACTCAATGGGCCCCATAGGCCCCGAAATACCCGCATTGTGCACCAATACATCCAATCGGCCATAGGTCTTAACAACCTTTTCGGCAAATGAATCAAGTGATGTGGGACGTGACAAATCGAGTGCAAAAAATACGGCTTTCCCACCTTGCTGACAAATCGATTCTACCACTTCGGCACCCTTTTGCCCTGAACGTCCGGTGCAAATGACAAATATCCCACTACTTGCCAATTCCCGGGCAATTTGTTTGCCAATACCACGCGTAGCTCCTGTTACAATTGCAATTCTATTCTCTTTCATCTTCTTACAGGTTTAATGGAAAAATCAAGCCAAAGCCTGATCTTTCCGTGACAAAACTGTTTGATTACAAACATTCAAATAACCACTGTGGATATTGCGCCAAGCGGAAGAAGAAAATGTCTCCATGACGTCCTTTTCGTAATGGTTCAGGTTTAAAATAGAGTCCCTCTTCCATCAACTGGCGATACCATAAGTGCACATCATCCACGGCAAGTCCAATATGATGTAATCCCTGAGGATCTTCCCATATCGGACAGCAAGCATCAACAGGTTCCAATAGCTCAATTAATGTATTTTTAAGCTTCACAAAACCAATTTGCATGCCCACCTCGGGATAATACCCTACGTGCTCACACTGAACTCCTTGTATGGACAATTGAGAGACAGTAGTTTCAATGGAGCGCACCTTAAAGGCTACATGATCAAGTTTGTAACGCATTTTAAGCCTCTTGAAGCTTTTCGCTTTTGGGTTGTTCAATTTGTGCAATCGACATATTACGCATCAAACGTGGCGAGGCCTTCTGCAACACAGCAATATGGTTCTCACCCACTCCCGAGGAGGCCATGAGCACATTGTCACCTTGTTTTACAAGGCCTTTTTCCAGAGCCACCAACATGTTTGTGGGCGAGGAGGCACATGCTACGTTGCCATATAACTCATAGGTTTCAATGTACTTGTCTTCGGGCAGTCCAATAGCCTCTCGCCAAGCATTGGCCGCCCACTTCACGGGCTGATGGAAAGCTGCAAAATCGATATCAGAAAATTCTAGTGATTTCTTCTCCAACGCAGCACCTACAACTTTGAGCATATTTTCCTGTGCGGTGGCGCCAATCTTCCGGGTGAGCTCCGGATCGGCAAAAGTCACACATTCCTGCTCATAAGTAGGCCCTTGGCTTGTACCCTGAAAGAGCAAGGGCTTGCGCTTTTTGAAAACAATGGCATTGTGCCTGCTTCCATCACTCATGGAGTGGGATGTCATGAATCCATACCCCTCCTCTACAGCTGAAACCACACCTGCTACAGCAGCATCGCCAGTACATACCGAGTAATAAGTAGACTTGTCGTTAATCATGGAATCCAACGAGCTTGCCACTACCAAAACATTTTTCTTAATACCTGTCTTGATAAGCGCCATAGCAGTTTCCATCATGGTAATAAACGACGAGCAACAGGTATCCATATTGTAGGCCCCTGCATTTTCGAGTTTCAGTTTATGCTGTACAAGTGATGCATTCAAAGGTACGTGCTTATCAGGCACCAGAGAACTGACCAACACCAGGTCAATTTCTTCAGGCGCTACGTCTGCGTTCATCAGCGCCATGGCACCAGCTATTGTCTCAGCGTCGCTGGCCAACATCGGATGTGGGTATCGCGACTTTTTAATCGATTCAGGATCCATTGGCACCCGGCAACGATATTTATTTCCCTGAAAAGGATGTTTTCGTTTCTTTTCGGGCAACGACTGCAACCACTCTTCATACCAAGGTTGATTTACCCAACCCTCTTCATTGGATTCCGACCAACCCGGATGCTGATGTGTTTCTTCAAGCTCCGATATATAAGCATCATGCAACAATGTTTGTTTGCGCAAAAAGGCGCCCATTTTCTTCGCCTGCTCGGGGGCTACTCGCTTTCCGGGATAATACCCTCCCATACTAATCAATCCAACATGTTCTGTCATTTGTCTGTCTGTTTTAAAGTTTACTACTGCAGGTTGACTTGCGCCTTACCTGCCTCGCTTACACAAAGGCCTTTGTGATTCTATTAAATCATTCCATGCAAATACTTTATTTGCAGGCCTTCCCTTTAAAACCCCAACAGATACTCTCTCAACTCTATAGGTCTCTCCCGAGCTTTCTCACTTTTCCTGACTATCCCTTCCCCAAGACCAGTCATAATTTCGGGCGTCCGCAACTCCCGAAAATGAGTCTGCCCTTCTTTTGCGGACTCTTGCTGTTTTCAATTTCTCCCTATCATAGGGAAACTAAGGGTTGTTATATAGTAGATAGCTTAAACAACCACATATACGGCCTCTCTTTCCTGAAACGTAAAGAAAAGATCAACAATCAATTGAGTGGAAAATAAAATTTGACTTTTCTTCAATTCAACCTACCTTTGATTGTTGTTTGGCTGCGACAAATATAGAAAATATATTTACCCAAATCCAAGAATAATGGATAATAATTTGACCATAAAAGAGCGAATCCTTCAACTGGCTAAGGTTAAAAGTCTTACCATGGAAGAGTTTTGTAACGAAATCGATATGAGTTATGCTAACTTTAAGGGAGAAGCAAAAAAACGCCCCATCAACTCCAATGCAATAGTCAAATTATTTACCTTATTCCCGGATATTAACTTAAAGTGGTTACTTATAGGCGAAGGTACTATGACAGAAACCAGCCGTTTGTCAGGGACAAAAGATACAGCAGCCCCAAACAAAGAATTAGTAACCTACCTGGAAGAAAAATTAAAAGAGAAAGAAGAGGAGCTGCAAAGATGTTATCGGGAACTGGGGCGATTGGAGGGGTTACTAGAAGGACAAAAAAAAGAAAGAAAAACTGGTTAAGAGTGGTATACAGATCCCCTAAAATGTGATGAACCAAAGCAC
>JAWOEH010000221.1:0-3925 GCA_046482855.1 Bacteroidales bacterium
GGGAAATACAGCTGATTTGATCTTTCCGTTTGAAACACTTATTGAACATGTGAGTAAGTTTATGACCATTAAGATAGGGGATTTGCTTTTTACGGGGACTCCAGAAGGTGTAGGGCCTGTGAAAATTGGCGATCGCTTGACTGCATACCTGGAAGGAGAAAAAATGTTAGATTTTGAAATAAAGTAGTTTATTGGTTTAACCTCCTCATCGGGGTGTTTAAAATTCCTGCAATGTGCTTAGCGTCTATGCGTTGCAGGAGTTTTTGTTTGTGTTGAATGTTGTGATTATGGGGCTGTTTAACCGTTGAGGGTTGTTTTTTTTGTTTTGTTATGCTTGTGTTTGATATATACTAGTTTATGAAATCTTTTCTTATTGGTTTATGTTTCCTTTTTTCTTTGTTATTATTGACTTATGGCGTTTTGTCGTAATTTGCAACCTATAACGTAAACACAGCCCAAATTTATTTAAGGGTGAACCTGTGTTTTTTATCTCTTACAAATAAAAATCAATCCTTAAATCTTTCGAATAGCTTATTCAGTGCTGCATCTTTGGCTACTCTTTCCAGGAATATCCTCGTCGTTTCACTATCTGTGGTTTTTGGAGAACGGATTTGTAATGAACTTTGCGATAGTATTTCATAGTTTATTTGTTGGTAGAGTTTTTGAGCTTCAGTATCTTCCCGATTTGTTAATCTTTCAAGCAACTTGGTACCATAAGCTGCCTTTTCTTTGTAGTAAGCTGCTAATTCTGTATAATGCCCATATTGCTGCATAAAATGTGTAAATCTGCGTTGTAGGTTTTTATTTGCTTTTCTGGCAAGCATGGGTAATTTAATGCCTCTCATTGAATATATCTCTATATATCTAACTATTCCAAGGGCACCAAATGCATCTAGATCATCTGCGGTGGTAAGAATAGTGAATAATTCAGCCGGTGATTGTCTTATTTCTTTATATTGTTTGTTATCGTGGTTTTTTATTGCCTCTAAAATATCATTAAAAGCTTCTTCCGAAATAGGAGGTGTAGAAAAGAAACTACGACAGATTTCAACTCCTGCTTCTCCGTGTTTTTCATCAATGTTTATGGTAAGTCCTGTGTCATGGAATAAACAAGCGATTAATAATTTTTCGGGAAGATCTGTAGAAATTGCATTTTCCTTGGCAATTGTATTTAGCAATCGTTTGGCATGAGTCCAAGTGCGAATATGGTGCAGGTGGTCGTGTGAAGGAATAGGTTGCTCGTTGAAGAGCTTTTCCAAAAAAGGTAAAAGCTTAGGAAACCAAAAGGCTTCAATTTTATTTATCGTTGATGCAAGTTGCATTTTTATGTGTAAAGATACGATTTGCTCAGAATTGATCTTAGCGTAAATAGATCTTACTAAATGACGAGGAGCAATTTTTAGTAAGATATGTTAAGAGGAGACTATTTGAGGTTAAAAAGAGGCTATGTAACCATTTGGGGTTGGTGTTGGTAAATGTCTGGGGATTTTGCTCTAAGTAGTAGTGTTTTTGGTGTGATATTAAAATTGAATTCATCTAATTCTCTGTGCCATGATAAATAGTTGTTTAAATATTTCGTGGCGACCCCTCTGAAATGATATAAAATCCAGTGTTTTAGTTGGTTCTGGTAATGTATAACATGTCTTAAATGTACAATGTCCTTTTTTACCTGTTCTCCTTTGGATAAATTTAGTTTTCCATGTCGGATAGCATTTCCCTGTGTGAACTTTAAGTAGGCGGGTCGGCTATCGCTGCAGAATAATGCGTCTTTCGAAAGGTGTTCTTTCAGAATAGTACTTAATCCTTTTGCCTGGAGCTTGTTGAGTATGCTGTCAAACGTATTTTTGTGGCGATCACGGCTGACCATTACGCATACGAATTTTTGTTTTTTTAGCTCTGTTCTTTTGATTCGCCCTCTCTTTCGACTAGTGCGATTAAGAGATTTGCTGCCCTTCTCCGAATAGCGAAAAAAGGATTCGTAAGCTTCGACAATTCCTTCGAGCAGGTGTGGTTTTATTACAGTTGCATTTTGCAAAAATCGATGTCTCCATCTGAAGGCTGTATTGGGGTGAATGTCGCAAGCCTTAGCAGCTTCTCGGATGCTCATCCCTTCTTTTAGGCATCCGGCATAGTTTATCCAATGGCCTTTTCTTCGTAATCGTGCAAGAGGTGTATTTGTGAGACTATTAAATGTTCTTTTGCATTCATTACAGCGGTAGCGTTGAAGATCGTTGCGTTTTCCCCAGCGTCGGATATTTTTGCTCTCACAATGTGGACATTTTATTTCTTTGTAGGGAGTTTCAAGAAGTCTGGAAACATGTTTCTTCTCAGCCTGGGCTTCCAGTTGTTCTCGAAGGAGTCTGTCTTGTTGGGTATTTAAGTTTTCCAACAGTTTTAATAAATCTTTAAACTCTTTTGTTTCCATATTTCGTCGTTTTAGTCAAGTTACAATTTGTTCAGGAAAAAGGCAACCTGTAATGTAAACACAGCCCTCTTTTTACCCTGAGCTTAATTTCCTATTCTTCAACACATCCCAACAAACAAACCCCTTTTTGTTTTACTTTTGCCAAAATTTATTCGGACCGGGGCACCATCCCGTTCTTGCCATTTAATATTTAGAACTATGATTCGACAGTGTGCCATTATTTTTGGTTGTTTAGCTTTGGGACACCTATTGGTGACAATTACCGGCCTTTCGTTACCAGCCAGCATTATGGGGATGATTTTGCTCACCCTGTTGTTACATTTTAAAATTGTTAAACCTGAGTGGGTGAAAGATGTAGCTGGATTTTTAACAGAGCATTTACCCTTCTTTTTTATTCCGCCTGGCGTGGCTGTTATGCTACACTTAGAAATCATAAAAAAAGAGCTTTACCCGATTTTGTCAGCCTCATTGCTGAGTACCTTATTGGTGCTGGCCTTTACTGGCTGGAGCTTCCAGTGGACACGTAAGATACAGCGGAAAATACGAAGCAGTATTAAATAATAATCCAAGATATAAATATGAACGAAATAATTGATAGTGGGGGCTGGGTGTTGCCAGCCATTTTCGGTGTCTATTTTCTGGCACAAAAACTACAGGAGCGTACACGTATATTATTGTTGAATCCCATATTAGTAACGATTGTAATTCTAATATTGCTACTACAAATGCTATCAGTTGATTATAAAGTGTTCAAAGAAAACAGCACGCTGATTGAAGTGTTATTGGCGCCGGCAATTGTTGCCTTGGGCTATCCTTTGTATCAGCAATTGGGCAAAATTCGTAAGCAATTGGTGCCAGTCGTTATATCTCAGGCTACGGGGTGTATTGTAGGTATCATTAGCGTCGTATTTATTGCTAAGTTTTTGGGGGCATCTTCAAAAGTGATTTATTCCTTGGCTGCCAAGTCCGTAACCACTCCCATAGCCATTGAAGTTACACGGACATTGGGGGGGATTCCTTCACTTACCGCTTCGGTGACTATTACCGTGGGTATATTCGGCGCAATGGTGGGGTACGTCTCTATGCATTGGTTGCATGTGCGCAGTCCGCTGGCGCAAGGAGTAGCAATGGGTACGGCTGCGCATGCCGTAGGTACTGCCAAATCAATGGAGATTAGCCCTGGTTATGGTGCAATGTCTAGTTTAGGTTTAATACTGAATGGATTGTTTACTGCTATATTGGCGCCTTATGTTTTGGAGGTGATAAATTTATTTTGGATAATATAAAAGGAAAGAGCGTTTTTGACCCTAAAAAAAGGTGATATGTTCATTCATATCACCTCCCTCAGATAACTAAGTAAGCATTCTTAATTCAAGGGTTTATGCTCGTTAATAATCTCTTTCGCCAGATCCAGAATGGTCGTGTCGTCAAATGTCACCACACCCCCATCCGGGCCAGGACCAAAATGTACACCAATACTCTCGCCTTCACGATAGTTTG
>JAWOEH010000157.1:0-17212 GCA_046482855.1 Bacteroidales bacterium
GCTGCCAAAAAAATGGTTACCGATTTGGGAAATATTCGTGAGCAATTGCAAGCCGATTTAGATCGTATAGCAAATGCAGGCATTCCCCGTGACATTCGTTATAATCAAGGAAAAGAAGTGATAGGTTTGTAACCTGGTAAACAATACGATAAAAGTGCCACTCTTATTTCGGGTGGCACTTTTTGTATATAAGCAAAGGGTTTTTTACTATTTTAGAGGAGTAAAAAAAAATTGCCGTTGGGAATTTTCACTATGCAACTACCCTTGAAGAACATATTTCTGATCCTCATACTGCCCGCATTTTTGTGTTCACTCCTCCCCTCTGATGCCGTAGGTCAAAGAACCTCTGCTCCGAACCTACGCAGAATGGCTCTGCAAACAGACACAATCACCGATACTACAGACTACCATTTCGACAGCGTTCTCTTTTTTGTTCCCAAGTACCAAATGCAGCAAACAGAAAGTTTTTACGACAGCCTGGAAGTGCAGGCAAATCAGAGTCAACTGTCACGTTTAGCAGCACAACTACTACTTAGTTCCAACAAACAATCGGCAGATTACCAACAAGAAAACGATCAAAAGCAATATAATCGTCATCAAGGAAAAATCATTAATAAAATTAGCATTATTCAACTCAACCCTTTTGGCACTTCGCTAAACGATACAAGTATCTACCGACCCGGTAAGCTGGAACAGATAGGAAACACGGTGCATATAAAAACACTCAAAAGGGTGCTTCAGAACAACCTTTTTTTTCAAGAAGGAGATACATTGGACGTAAGTTTATTAGGAGATAATGAACGCTATCTGCGTCAACTTGATTACCTAAAAGATGTAAAAATATTTGTGGAAAATGTGTTTGGTGAAAACAATAAAGTAAATCTATATTATGTAACACGCGATGTATTCTCAATTGGCTTTGATATGCGTATAGAGAATGAAACCAAAGGGGAAGCAGCCATCTACGATAAAAACTTCTTGGGAACCGGACATAAAGTTGATATCGGCATCCCTTACGATGAGACTCAACTCGGTCTAAAATCCTCCTATTCGATTAACAATATCTACGGATCGTTTATCGACGGACGTGTGGCCTTTGAAAATGCTTTCAGTAACAGACGTTTCATGCTTGATTTTAACCGGAAATTTTTTAGCTATCAAACTCAATATGCCGGAGGCTTTCATTTTTCACTAAATGATGTATATAAAACCATTACCAAACCTGATACGATTTTAGAAAATATTCATCTGGACTATCTTACCCATGATATCTGGAGTGCCCGTTCATTTTTGCTCGAAAAAAACCAAACGGGCAAAAGAACACGACTCATCCTGGCATTACGTGGAAAACGCGATATCTTTTTTGAAGGACCGAAAATTACTGAACGCTATAATGCGCAATATCATGACAACGCTTTGCTCTTAACCTCGATTGCGCTCTCCAGAGAAAAGTTCTACAAAACCCGTTTCATGTATTCATTCGGTGTTACGGAAGATATTCCTGTAGGCACCCTGATAAAGCTAACAGCAGGTATGGAGCATGACGAATTTTATAAAAGACACTATTTTGCCTTTCAGGGAGGATATGGAAAATTCCTACCTGATATAGGATTCTTACATACTCATATAAATGTGGGTACCTACCTCTACAAGCAGGATACTGAACAAGGAACTATCTCGGCACGCATTGAGTATATAAGCAACCTGTTTCGTACTCAGGATAAGCTCATCCGCCAGTTTGTTTCCTTAAATTACCTCGAGGGATTTAACCGTTTCTCCGATGAATATATTGAATTAGATAGTGAAACCGATATCCGGGGAATTAAGCTGAATAAGCAATTTGGGCAAAGAAAGATATCGCTAAATAGCGAAACAGTAATCTTTTCGGACTGGTTTTATTACGGCTTCCGGTTTGCCAGCTACCTTTTTACTGATATTGGTTTTATTACACGGAAAAACCAACATCCTTTTGCCAATAATCCCTATGCCGGAATAGGCTTTGGATTCCGAATTCGCAACGAAAACCTTGTTTTTAAAACATTCCAGGTACGTTTTGCCCTTTATCCTTTTACCTCTGAAGTTAACTCGCCATTCGGCTTCCGAATAACAGGTGACAAAACCTACAATGCCACCGATTATTATCGTCCGGGACGACCCGAAGTAATTCCCTACGAATAATTACCACTTGAGGTCAATAGTTAAGCTCCTATTAAATCCTTCGTATACACTCTTCAGCTTGAATTATGCTTCTTCTTATTTAGATAAGAAAGCGTTGCTTGCCTCTACGCTGAAGGACTCTGTCTTTTATTTAATCACCTAAATAAAAAGCACATAACCTCCCGATAGCAAGTAATTATCTACTAAGCTCTAATTCCCATTTTTTGAATACTAACCCGGATTATTCATTATAATAAAAATTTTTACCAGGCCAAAAAACATACCCGCGACAAAATCCCAATTAATTTAAGACAAAAACATCCGAACATATCTAATATTCTTTTGTTATACCCAGTGTTAAAACAAAAACAACAAACAAAACAAGTTCGATTATGTCAGTATTAGTAGGAAAAAAAGCGCCCGCATTTACAGCAGAGGCCGTAATAAATGGAAAGGATATTGTAGAAGATTATTCACTGGAACAATACATTGGTAAAAAGCATGTGTTATTCTTCTTCTACCCCGCCGATTTCACCTTTGTTTGCCCAACGGAGATCATTGCTTTTCAAAAGAAAATGGCCGCATTCGAGGAACGTAACGTGGCTGTTGTAGGTTGTTCAGTAGATTCAGCCTTCTCGCATTGGAAATGGTTACAAACCGATCCTAAGGAGGGAGGGATTAAAGGCGTAAAATATCCCATTGTAGCCGATCTTTCAAAGACCATTTCGGAAAACTTCGACGTTTTGGCTGGAAACTATGATATAAACGACGAGGGTGAAAGTGTGTTCCATGGCATTCCCCAAGCCTACCGTGGCCTCTTCCTTATCGATAAGCAAGGCATTGTCCGCCATCAGATAGTGAATGATATGCCCCTGGGCAGGAGTGTTGATGAAGCCATCAGGATGATTGACGCGCTGCAATTTTTTGAAGAAAATGGCGAAGTTTGTCCGGCTAACTGGCAAAAGGGAGAAAAAGCGCTCAAACCCAATCAGGAAAGCATCTCGGAATATTTAAGCTAACTTCTCTTGTAACAAATCATCTGATAGAAAAGCATTCCGAATGGAATGCTTTTCGTATTTTTATCCCCATGAATTCGCACCTCTGCAAAGATATTGATGATCTTTCCCTATTTCTGGAAAAAGCCCTGGAATATGGAAAACAATTCGACTTTTGTCAACTGCTAAATACGGCAGCTCCATCGCAACATACGATTACTCCTGATAAATATCGTTTCATATTGGCGCTTGACATAGTCAAAGAATATAAGCCACATGTTGCCGGGAATGCTTTTGATACACTTAAGAAAATTTACGATCAACATGAGTGGTGGTTTGGCTATTTGAGCTACGACTTGAAAAACGAAGTGGAAAAGCTCTCTTCTGAAAACAAGAATCCATTAGCCTTTCCCGAGTATCATTTTGTGCATCCCAAAGTGGTTATATACTGCTATTATGGCGAAAGGGAAGTTCATCTGGAAGGAATGATGCAAGTTGGGCAATTAGAAGCGCTATTCAACTCCATCAACCAATATCCCTTAAATAAAAGCAAGAAACTGCCAAGGGTTCAATTTGCAGAAACCGATAACAAATCAGTATACCTTGATAAAATTACCAAAATACAGCAGGCCATACAAGCAGGTGACATCTATGAGCTCAACTATTGTCAGGAGTTTAACACACACATGTCAATTGATACAACAGCCGTGTACCAGCAATTAAGTAAGGTTTCCCCCACTCCTTTCGGAGCTTTTTTTCGTTCCTCGCACCATGCTATTATGTGTGCAAGTCCCGAACGTTTCCTGACAAAGCGTGGCAATACACTTTTTTCACAACCCATTAAGGGAACCATTCGCAGAGGCAGTACTCCCACATTGGATGAAGCGATGAAAAAGGAATTGCTGAGCAGCGAAAAAGAGAGAGCCGAAAATGTCATGATTGTTGACCTGGTTCGGAATGACTTATCACATTACGCAGCCAAAGGCTCGGTAAAAGTAGACGAACTTTTTGGAATTTATAGTTTTCCCCAGGTTCATCAGATGATCTCCACGGTATCGTGTACTCTCTCGGAGGGCGCCCATCCCATAGATAGTTTGCGTTCAGCTTTTCCTATGGGCTCCATGACCGGCGCTCCCAAGCTTAAATCAATGGCACTCATCGAAAAGCATGAGGAAGTTAAGCGCGGCCCCTACAGTGGTGCCATAGGGTATATTTCACCCAACGGCGATTTCGATTTTAATGTCATCATACGAAGCTTATTCTACAATAAAAAAACCAGGTACTTAAGTTTTTACGTAGGTGGTGCCATAACCATATTGTCGAATCCGCAGGCCGAGTATGACGAATGCTTATTAAAAGCCGAGGCCATGTTAAAAACATTTGCCAATGATTGAACAACAGGTGGTAGCATTTATTAACTCCGAAAGGCTTTTCACACTTTCGGATAAGATCCTGGTGACCCTGAGTGGCGGCACCGATTCGGTAGCAATGACTGCTCTCTTGCTTCAACTAGGTTACACGCTGGAGGCAGCACACTGTAACTTTCAATTGCGCGGCCGCGAAGCCGACGACGATGAAGCATTTGTACGCAAGTTATGCAAGCAATGGGGTATTCCATTGCAAGTACAGAAATTCAACACGCAGCAATACGCTGATAAACAGAAGATCTCCATCCAAATGGCAGCGCGCGATTTACGCTACACTTGGTTTGAGCAGGTACGCGAAGAGCGAGGCCTTGATTATATTGCCATTGCTCATAATCAGGACGATGCCGTAGAAACCTTTTTCCTAAATCTCAGCCGCGGCGCGGGGCTGAAAGGACTAACCGGTATAGCTGCCAAACACAACAAAATTGTTCGTCCCTTACTCAATACCTGGCGTAAGGATCTTACCAAGTATCTTGCTACACATACTATTCGTTTTCGGGAAGATCGATCAAATGCAGAGACAAAGTACCAGCGAAATCTGATACGCCATGAAATTTTACCTTTGATGGAGAGGTTAAATCCTGCTTTTGGTGAAACTATGCAAGCCACTCTGCAGCGGCTAAACGAAGCCTCATTCTTTTATCAACAAGGCGTAGAGACCTTTATTAAACAGCTGGTAACGAAAAAGGCCGATGCACTTTACATCAAAATCGCCCCATTGCTTCAGCATCCGGCAGCAGCCACGGTTTTACACGAATTGCTGACGCCTGCAGGATTTACCCACAGCCAGCAACAGAACATCCTAAGTTGCCTCAGCGCTCAGCCAGGAAAACAATTTGCATCCGCCAGTCACAAAGTGGTAAAAGACAGGAACCACCTGATTGTAAGCCCGAAAAAAACTATTAGTAAAAAAAGTTTTCCTGTAGATCTTACCGAAAAAAAGATAAAAACACCCATTGCCTTGCAATGGCAACTAAAAAAGGCCGGTGAAGTAACCCTTTCGCAGCAACCTGCTATTGCTTATTTGGATGCAGAAAAACTGGCCTCGAGGCTTACCTTACGTGGGTGGCAAGCAGGTGATAAATTCATCCCACTGGGTATGAGTCAGTTTAAGAAGATCAGCGATTTTCTAATTGATAACAAAGTCCCAAGACATATAAAAGAACAGGTATATGTACTGGAAAGCAATGGAGAAATTTGCTGGGTGGTGGGCATGCGAATTGATGATCGCTTTAAATTAACAGAAACTACGCAACAAGTATTGGTTGTAGAGTTGACTAAAAAAAACTCGTAACGCCTCGCATTAGCATGTGGGCTTCTACCAAATTCGTGGCACCTTTTGGGCTTGCAGAAGCATATCAGCCAGAGCTACAGCAGTAGCGGCTTCCACAACAACCGGCACACGTAAAGCAATGCACGCATCATGTCGGCCGCCCACTTGCAGGGTAGTCATTTCACCGGTTTTCATATTCAGGGTTTGTTGCTTTTTGCCAATGCTGGAAGTGGGCTTTACCGCAACTCTAAACACCAACTCATTGCCATTGGTAATGCCTCCGTTAATGCCACCTGCATGATTAGTTTGTGTGGTACCGTCTTCATCAATAAACACATCGTTATGTTCGCTGCCTTTCATTACTGCGGCCTGAAAGCCGGCACCAAACTCAATGCCTTTTATAGCGGGAATAGCAAAAATAATATGACTTATGAGCGATTCAGCAGAATTGAAGAAAGGTTCACCTAGTCCAATGGGTATATCTCGTACAGTACACTCAACCACCCCTCCAACAGAGTCGTTCTGAGCAAGTGCCTCATATACTGCCTGTTTTATATCTTCAGAACCTCCGGCATTTTTCAGTTGCGCAGAAATTGTAAGCATATGTGCCACTTTTTTAGCCACGACACCGGCAGCAACTAAGCCTAGAGTCAGGCGGCCACTAAAATGCCCGCCTCCTCTAAAGTCCTGGTATCCCCCATATTTCTGTTGCGCTGTAAAATCGGCATGTCCCGGTCGCGGAGTCTCTTGCAAGTGCTGATAGTCAGAAGAACGTGTATTACTATTGCGAAATCGAATCATTATCGGAGCCCCGGTGGTTGTACCCTTAAAAACCCCTGATTCCAACATAGGAATATCATCCTCAATACGGGGGGTAGTTCCTTTTGCTCCACTTTTACGGCGTTCGATATCAGTAAAAAAGTCCTCTTCGCTCAGCTCAATACCAGCAGGACATCCATCAATTTGGACTCCCACCATACTTCCATGCGATTCGCCAAATATGTGGATTCTGAATTGTTGACCAAAGGTATTCATAAGAGTAAGTGTTGTCTAAAAAAATAAGTATCAGAAAAAATAGAATGCATTAGTAAACGTTCCGGAAAATCAATTGCATATAAACAAAACAGCTAAAAAGCGTAAAAGGTTTAACGCATACAGGTTATCGGATGGTAAAAATACATAATTAAAGCAATCTTCTGTTAGCTGTGGCGAGGTTATTCAGATCAAAAACCACCAAGGCCAACTCGGGGCCATCCCAGGCTGCAGAAAATACGCGGGTACGATCAATACTATCCTGCCAGTTGCCAGTCAGCTGAGAGGATTCATGGACATGCCCATGCAGGCCCAACAGTGGTTGTTGCTGCTGAAAAAATCGTTGTATAGCAATACTTCCAACATGCACATCAAAGGGAACATAATCAATCATCTGCCCATCCAAATCAGCTCTGTCGAGATTGCTTTGATAGGGAGGGGAGTGAAACAAACAAATAAGTTTCGAAGGAAAAATCCCCTTTGAAAGGTACTGCAAATTCTCTTCAATGGTGAAATAGTGCACATCCTCAAGGGGTTCAACGGTATGATGGCCTTCCATAGGATGAGTACAACCCGGGTCCACAAAACGTGACACATCGTAACGTTCCCAATCCTTCAGTAGAAAAGGGGTAGGCGGAATATAACTTAACCCCATAACTTGGTAGCCTTTCCACTCTATCAGCTTGTTGTGCATGTAATGAAGTAAGGCTTCTTCCTCAGCTTTTAGCAGGTGTACCTCTTCGCACCGGGGATCATCATTTCCAAAAATCAGAAAAATTTGTGGGTAGTATGCCTTTAATTCAGCTTTTAGCTTTCGCAAGGCAGGTATAAAAAAAGTTTTTAGAAAATTATCACTTCGCTCACGACCATAAACACTAGTGACCGGGAGTAAATCGCCAGCCATAAAAACGGCATCGGGTTTGTGCTGCAGAATCGCATCAAACAGTTTTTTGTACTGTTCAGTAAACCCGTGCAAGTCGGCCACAAGAAAACACTTCATGCCTTGGTTTTGGCTCAAGATAACAAATATTTACTATCGGTACAAACTTAAGCCAGCCGAGTTGCCTGAGAGTTAACTCCGGTAATCATGCTGGCAAATGAGAGATTTTTTTCCAGATCGTTATCGGTTAAAAAATGTACGTCAACCAACTGCTTAAGTGGGATTCCATTAGGTGGAAATGCAAATAAAGCCTCTTCCCAACCAGCGAAATAAGCCTTTAGGGTAGTTATTACGCTCTCAGTTTTTACATGCACCACTATATCGATATCACTTTCGGGACCAGCAGTACGTTCACGCACACTGCCAATCAGGTACACTGCTGCTATCTTGGGCATTTGCGGAGAAAGCCCCTGAATCATTTTCCGGGCAGCCTCATCCCTCCAAACCCACTCTTCAGGTTGGTCATTCAGGCTAGCTCCTACCCCCTCCTGCTGTTCGAACCATTGTCGCAACTCTTTTTTGAATATCGCATCCCCTAACCATGCAGCCAGGGTAGAAATAAGTTGCTCCTCCTGAGGCAAGAAGGTACGTTCATCCATGTCGGCCCGATATACTACCCGAAGGCTTCCCCGTTCTTCGCCATCAACCAAAACAGGTTTTTCAACACGGTTTCTCGTATCGCCAAAATCGGGTGACGAAAAACTGCGCTCATCCCATTTAATTTGCACTTCACACAATCCGGGATACTGAAAAGCATCGGGCAAAGCGGATACTACTTCATAGCACATTCGCTCCAAAGTATAGGTATCGTTTCGCAATATTTTATCGATACGATATAAGCTTAAAAGCTCTTTTTCACGTTCTTTCAAATGATGTAGGGAGTGGGTATAGGGTGTCATATAAGGAGATATTAACCATGTACATCTCCTTTAAAGATACAGCAAATGCCCGCAAAATAAAAATGGTTTTCAGCTTTTAGCCGGCACGTTCATCCAGCTCGAGCCAACGCATGGTTTTTTCATCAATCTCCTCGATTATGGCAGCTACCCTATTCGCTTTCTCACTAAGTTCCTGATGAGGCAGATCCCCTTGATTCATCTCTTGTTCAAGTGTACGCTTCTCCTCTTCAAGTTTTTCTATGGCCCTTTCTAACTGTTGATATTCACGCTTCTCATTAAATGACAGCCGATTGGCATAACGCTGCTTCTTCTTCTCTTCTTGCTCCCCGGGGATTGCCTCTTGCTTGTTGGTTTCCTCTTTTTTTCGGGCATTTGCTTCTACTGTCTCTTGCTCCTGCTTCCATTTGCGGTACTGGGAATAATTGCCCGGAAAATCTTTGATCTTTCCGTACCCCTGAAATACAAAAAGATGGTCGACAATCACATCCATAAAAAACCTGTCGTGCGAAACAATGACCACACATCCCTGAAAGTCGGCCAGATATTCTTCCAGAACAGCTAGTGTCATAATATCAAGGTCGTTGGTAGGTTCATCCAGAATAAGAAAGTTAGGCTGCCGAACGAGGACTGTCATCAGGTAAAGACGACGCTTTTCGCCGCCACTTAGCTTACGCACTTTCACGTAGTGCATGGATGGCGGAAAAAGAAAGTAGTTCAAAAACTCCACGGGCGACATATCACGTCCATTTCCCAGGTGAATCACCTCAGCAATTTCAGTAATAACATCAATTACGCGTTTATCCTCATCAAAAATAAGCCCCTCCTGGCGGTAGTAGCCAAACTTTATGGTTTCGCCAATTTCCAGTTCGCCTTTATCAAGGGGCATAGCGCCTGTAATAAGATTCAGAAAGGTAGATTTACCGGCTCCGTTAGGCCCCACAATCCCCACTTTCTCACCTTTGGCAAAGGCATAGGAAAAGTCTTGTAAAATGGGCAATTCACCAAATGACTTAGAAGCATGTGTCAGGTTAACGATCTTCTTGCCAAGCCTTGAGGCTTTCATATCCAACTGAACTTCCTGATCATGCCGTTTTTGTGAAGCCGTATCTTTCAGCTGATGGTAGTTCTCAACCCGGTATTTTGCTTTCGTTCCGCGAGCCTTTGGCATTCGTCGCATCCACTCCTCTTCTTTGCGCAACTGATTTTGTGCCCGTTCCACTTCTACTTGGAAAGCATGAATACGCTCATCGCGTTTGTTCAGGAAATAGGTATAATTCCCCTGATACTCAAAAAGCTGTTGCCCATCGATTTCAATGATTTTATTACAAACACGATCAAGAAAGTACCTGTCGTGTGTAACCATCAATAAGGTTACTTTATTTTTTGCCAAATACTCCTCTAACCACTCAATTACCTCCAGATCAAGATGGTTGGTAGGCTCATCAAGCATAAGCAGATCGGGATTTTCCATTAACATGGCGGCCAGAGCTACGCGCTTTTGCTCGCCCCCCGAAAGAGTATGTATTTTTCGGGTTGTATCGGCTATTTTTAACTTATCCAGTAAACGCTTGATTTTTACATCCGCTTCCCAGGCACTCAGCCGATCCATTTCGGCAAAAGCTGTCTCCATGAGCGATGCGTTTTGCGACTCAAGCGCCTTATGGTAAGCTACGAGTGCTTTACGTAAAGGCTCATTGGCATGGACAATTTCTTCCATGATTGTATGGTTGCCATTCAGATCAGGAATCTGTGCCAAGTACCCAATTGTTAGGTCATTACGAAAAGTCACCTGACCACTGTCAGCCGTCTCCTCTCCGGCAATAATTTTGAGGAGCGTAGACTTCCCCGCACCATTTTTTGCAACCAGGGCTACCTTTTCCTCTTTGGCAACTCCGAAAGTAATATCTTCAAATACGGTAAGATCACCGAAGGATTTTGTCAGCTGTTCAACCTGAAGGAAACTTATCATGTTAATTTGTTCTGTTTATCTTATGCACTACCCGTTTCATCAAAATTGTCGAGCAGCAAAGAGCATTAGTTAAAAATATTTCACAAATTTACCCAAGAAATCGGGAAGACATATGGAGATTGAAGAAATACATAGACTATTTTTAAAGAATATTCTTTTAGGTGCCATACTTTTTACTAACACCCTAGTTTACAGTCAAAACGAGCAACTGACTCTTCAAGAAAAGAAATCACTTGCCGTAATTGACCAACACATCTTGTTGGGTGATACCCCAACCCCAAAACTTATTGACAGCATCATAAAAACCATTACGCCTTCAAATAGTCAGGCTTATAGCCTACATTTATTGCAAAAAAAGGCTACAGCGTACGAAAAAAACAACCAATTCCACATGGTAGCTACTACCTTGGAACAAGGTTGGCTCAAAGCAAAAAGCTATGACATAGCCTCTTATATGCCTATGTTCTTCCCGGCACTTCCAAAAGCCATGTGGCGCTCGGGCAATTACGCAAAAGCAATTAAATACTATGTGTTTCTTGAGAATAACTACACGCTTCTAAACGATACGGACATTCTTTACTCCATATATAATGATAATGGGCTTATATACCACCGACTTAACTACCCGGAAAAGGCAAAGGAGTATTACCTGAAAGCCATTAATTTCAGCAAACAACAGAATAATGAAAAAATGCTGGGGGTAAGCTTAACCAATTTAGGTGCCCTGTATTATGATACCAACCGGTACAAGAAATCGTTGAACCTGTTTCTTCAGGGAGTTAAAATTGAGGAAAGAACAAATCAAAAAGAAAAAGCAGGCAGATCCTATGCCTATATCGCCAAAAATTATCTTGCTCTGGGCGATAGTAACAATGCCGAAAAACACCTGCAAAAAGCCCTGCAATACAACCAAACAACATCAGATATGTTTGGCTTAGTGCGTACCTATATTGCCCAGGCACAGTTTTTCAACAAAGCAAAAAACCAACCCCAATTGGCCATTAATCGACTGAATAAAGTAGTTACCATGGCAAAAAAAGCTGGTTTAAAAGAGGAAGAAAAACAAGCCTGGCGAGCTCTGGCTAAACTCTATCAACAGCAAGAACTTTTTGATTCAGCCTATTGGGCACTGCAACACGAGTATAAAATGGATATGCAGCTCTCCAACATTGAAGAAGTACTCACCTCGCAGAATTTAGCCTATCAGTTAGAGCTTGAAAAACGTGCCAATCAAATTCACCAAATGAACCTTTCGCGACAAGAAGCACGCACACGTGCCTATGGTATAGGTTTTCTTATACTCATGGTGCTGCTTTCGATAATCAGTTTTTTATACTATAAAATCATACGCTCAAAAAAAACGTTAGTAGTAAAAAACCAGGAGAGCGAAGCACAACGCAACGAGCTTCAAAAACTAAACCAAAAATTAGTAAAAGCCTATGCCGAAATTGAAAAGTCCAACACACTGAAAACCCAATTCTTAAACAATATAAGCCATGAAATTCGTACGCCGTTAAATGGAATCCTGGGATTTTCAGCGATGATTGCCACCGATAACCTCACGAATGTGGAACGTCAGGAATACTTCAAGATGATTGAGATCAACAGTTCGGCCTTACTGGAGACAATTGATGATATTGTGAATATGGCTATGATTACCTCAAAAGAAGTAAAAGTCAACTCCTCTCAAATAGATGTGAATGCTTTTATAGATGAGGTATTCGAACTATTTAAAGTGGAGCGTACATTCATAAATAAACACCAACTGCAGATTCACCCGGTAAAACTCCAAGAAAATCAAATTTTAGCAAGCGATATCGGGAAATTACGCATTATAATGACTAAACTTCTGGATAATGCACTCAAATTCACCAAAGAAGGGGAAGTGACTTTTGGCTGTATGCCGCACAACCATGCGGTTGAATGGTTTGTGAAAGATACAGGTATTGGTATACCTGAAGAGCACCACGATAGGATCTTCGAAAAATTCTATCAGGTGAAAAATAACAACACCCGCATTTTTGAAGGGAGTGGACTAGGACTCACAATTGCCCACCATTACATTACGATCCTTGGCGGCCACATGTGGTTTCACTCAGAGCCCGGCAAAGGCTCGAGTTTTCACTTTACTATTCCCAAAAAATAACCCAGAATACTACGCTATTACAGTATGTGCCATGTAAGAAATGAGCACCTTCGTTTGTAAAGATCCTCTTAGCTGGTTTCCCCATGATATCACAAAGCTGACAGAATAGCGCTTCCGCAGGAAAACAAATTTTACTATTTTTACCCAAAACTTTGCTATGACCAAGAAAGAACGCTTTACTGCAGTTATTGAGTACTTTCGGCAACACATGCCTATTGCCGAAACAGAATTGAACTACAGCAATCCTTACGAACTTTTAGTCGCAGTAATTCTTAGCGCCCAGTGTACCGATAAACGGGTGAATATGCTCACCCCAGCGCTTTTCGAGGCATATCCCACCGCTCAGGACATGGCGCTTGCACTGCCGGAAGAGATCTTCCCGTATATAAAAAGTTGCTCCTACCCCAATAATAAAGCCAAACACTTAGCCGGCATGGCGCGAATGCTGACGAAAGAGTTTGAAGGTATAGTACCCGATGATATCAAACTGCTGCAAAAATTGCCGGGCGTGGGCCGAAAAACGGCTAACGTCATTGCTTCGGTGGTATATGAAAAGCCTGCTTTAGCTGTAGATACCCATGTATTCAGGGTTGCAGCGCGTTTGGGGCTTACCCACAATGCCAAAACGCCTTTAGAAACCGAAAAACAGCTGGTTAAGTACATTCCTGAGGATCTGCTAGCCATAGCACACCACTGGCTCATTTTGCATGGGCGCTATATTTGTGTAGCTCGTGCGCCAAAATGCAGTAAATGTGGATTACAAAATCTTTGTAAGTATTATCAAGCCACTAAATAGAAAGTCGCAGCTACCAACTGTCCGAGAACCTGCAGTTTTTGTAAAGAGGCATTAAACAGGGCGTCACTTTTTTTGTCACATAAGTTATATAACCAAAAGGAGGACTTATGTACAAAAAATTCTTAACCGCAGCCCTTGGCGGATTTCTTTTTCTTCAAAGTTTTGGGCAAACGGGAGCGTTGTTGCGCTATCCTGCCATTGACAAGGAAGGCAATCAGGTTGCCTTCACCTACCAGGGCGATGTTTGGGTACAACCACTTAATACCACAGGCCCTGCCAAACGTTTAACCTTGCATGAAGCGTATGACTACCACCCTGTATGGTCGACCGATGGGAAATCACTGGCTTTTGCCAGCGACCGATATGGAGGCGACGACATTTTTACAGTACCTGTTGCAGGAGGTACCCCCTCTCGACTAACCTTTCATTCCACAAGCGACATTCCCCACCACTGGACGGAGGAGAATAATTTGCTTTTCACCACTCGCCGTGTTTTTGCTCAGGTGGAACGTGAGCGAGAGATACATACGATAGCTACCCGGGGAGGTATGCCTAAACGGATTATGGACGCAATGGGTGACATGGTTACTCAATCGCCCGATGGCAACCTGCTGGCTTTTACGCGTGGCCATAGTCGTGCCGAACGGGAAGATTATAGCGGCCCGGCAAATCACGACATCTGGATTTACAATAAAAAAGCTGATAAATATATTCAACTTACCCAAAACAAAGCACAAGATATTTACCCAAAATTTGCCGGAAACAATACCCTTGTATTTCTTAGTGCTCGTGATGGGAAATATAATGTGTACCAAATTGCTTTAACCGAAGCAGGAGAAAAGTCAGGCAATTTCAAACAACGTACTGATTTTACCGACGAAGGCATACGCCATTTTGATGTTTCGGAAGATGGCAATACGTTGGTTTTTGAACGAAAAGCCTCGGTATATGTAAAACGTGGAGAAGCAAAGGCCACAGCATTACAAACCGATTTAACCGCTGATTCCCGCTTTGTTCCCCGCGAACACAAGACTTTTCGCAATCAGGTTTCAGCATTTCAACCTTCGCCAAATGGCAAATTAGTAGTCTTTGAAATTCGCGGCGAGCTATTTCTTGCGCGCAATAACAAAGAAAATAAACGGACCATTACCCTGACCAAACATGCCTCGCGCGATGAGGATGCAGTATGGCTCAATGACTCAACACTGCTTTTCGTGAGCAACCGGGATGGGAACAACGAGATTTACAAAATCTCCTCAGCCGATGAACAACAGAGCAGCCTGCTACAAACCATGATCTTTAAGAAAGAGCGGCTGACGAAAACACAAACTGACGAAAAACAACTTACCGTTGCACCCGACGGAAAACACATTGCTTATGTGGAGGAAGATGGCAATCTGGTTGTGGCCGAAGTCAACAAAAAAGGCATCGAGAACAAGACCTACTTGCTGAAAGGTTGGCAGAGGCCGGGAGATATTAGCTGGAGCCCGGACAGCAAATGGCTGGCCTATGTGAAGTCAGATCTTTACGGAAACTCTGAAGTTTATGTACATAAGGCCGATAATACCGAAGGACCAGTAAATGTAAGCATGCACCCAAAAGCCGATAGGGAACCCTTCTGGAGCAAGGATGGATCAAAATTAGGATTTACTTCTTTGCGGAATAATGGGGATACTGATGTATGGTTTGCCTGGTTGAAAAAAGAAGATTGGCAACGAACACAGGACGACTGGTACGAACTGGAAGAGGAAAACAATGAAAATGACAAAGACAAAAAGGTAGAAATTGATCTGAAAAACATCCACCAACGTCTGGTTCAGGTAACCAGCTTGCCCGGTAATGAAAGTAACGTGGTAATATCGGACAACGGGGAGACATTTTACTTTGTTACCAACCGCAATAGTCGTCAAACCTACAACGCCGATCAAGACCTATTTCAGGTCGATTGGGACGGCAAAAACATGAAACCTCTTACTAAAGGCAACCAACGTCCCTCAAATCTGCAACTTACTCCTGACGGAAAAGAGCTGATGTACTTGGTGCGCGGCACCATAAAGAGCATGAACCTAAAAGCCAGCAAAGCAGCCACCATTCCCTTTTCAGCGGATATGGTAATTAACTATGCAGCCGAAAGGGAAGTGAAATTTGAAGAAGGCTGGAAGATCATCCAGGAAGGTTTTTATGATCCGCAATTTCATGGAAACGATTGGGAGGCATTAAAAGAGCAATATAAACCCTATTGCATGATGGCCTCTACCGACAGGGATTTCGAAGACATGTTCAATCGGATGCTGGGACAATTAAACGCCAGCCATATGGGACTTTACAGCCGCGATCGCGTTGAAACCGAACGGGAGTATACCGGTTTATTAGGGGTGGAATTAGAGCCCCATAAGAAAGGTGCCGAAATTACCTACGTAGTTCCCGATTCGCCAGCCGACCGTGAAGAGAGCAAACTGAATGAGGGAGATATTCTTCTGGCCATTGATCAAGTTCCCGTTAATGCAGAGACCAACATCTATGAACACCTGATTAACAAGCATAACGAAAAAATGCTACTTCGGGTAAAAGGCACTGACGGACAAGAGCGTGATGTAGTACTGCGTGGAGCACGCAGTCTGAGCAGTGAAAAATACGACGCTTGGGTAGCCTCACGCCGCCAGCTGACCGACAAATACAGCGACGGAAAGTTGGGCTATTTGCATATCCGTGGGATGAACTGGACCAGTTTTGAGCGGTTTGAACGTGAATTAATGGCTGCAGGCCACGGTAAAGAGGGAATTGTTATTGATGTGCGCTTTAACGGCGGGGGTTGGACAACCGACTACTTAATGGCCGTACTTACTGTACGCCAGCACGCCTATACAATTCCTCGTACAGCAATTGAAAACCTGGAGAAAGAACACCAAAACTTTACCGACTACTATCCCTATTCGGAGCGTGCCCCGTTAGCTGTTTGGAACAAACCTTCAATAGCCATGTGTAATGAGGCCAGTTATTCGAATGCCGAAATCTTTTCGCATGCCTATAAAACCCTTGGACTGGGAAAACTTGTAGGTCAACCCACTTTTGGTGCCGTCATCTCAACCGGTGGCGCCCGGCTCGTAGACGGTTCCTATATCCGCTTGCCTTTCCGTGCCTGGTATACCAAAGGCGACCAGATGAACATGGAAAATGGCCCTGCTGTACCAGACATAATCGTAAATAACGCTCCGGACGATAAAGCGAATGATCGCGATCCACAATTGAAGCGAGCAGTTGAAGAGTTATTGAAAGATATTTAAAAACTCAAAGCCCGCTGCATGGAGAAATAAAAGCAGCATGCAGTTTTACATAACAAGAAATAGAGGATTGAAACAGTTTCAATCCTCTCTTTTTTGTTATTATACCAATTAAAACAAATTTTCCATTGGTCAAAATAAAAACGGCAGCCTTTACGACTGCCGAATGGTATTTCTTTCGCTTATTCAATCTCTATCTTTCGATTAGGCTTTTCACGTGCTTCTTCTCGTTTTGGAATGACCACTTCTAAAATGCCGTTCTTGTGCGTTGCACTGATTTTATCCTGGTCGACATGC
>JAWOEH010000216.1:0-12688 GCA_046482855.1 Bacteroidales bacterium
TAGAGGTCAGTAGTTAAGCACCTATTAAATCCTTTTGATATACTTTTTCGCCATTAATCATTCTTCGTATTAAATTGTTAAAAATATTCTCCTTCATCTGCGAACGATTGATACGATAGCAAAACTCATTGAAATACTTATTGATATGCCATTCGCTTACCCAAGAGTAAGTCGTTCTTATCCACGATTTAATCTGATGAATCATTGTATGAAGAGCTTTGAAGTTCAGTCCTCCTTGGCTTTCTATTTGTTCTATATTATATTCTTTCATTAGTGGACGATATCCTTTCCAACAATCTGTGGTCACAATGGCCTCAGTTGAAATATGTGAATCAAAAAGCTTTCTTAATTCCTTTGCCGAATAATTGTCGATCTTTATAGAATACATTCTCTTCACCTTTCCGTCCTCTGTCAGCTCTACAGCACATACAGCCTTCTTTTTCTTACTGTCATAACTTCTGCCAATTTTACCCTCTTCTTTCCCGCCTACTACGAACTCATCTATATGTACATGACCATCCATCGGGTTATTGCCACTTGATTTCATTGCTTCTCTAATCTTATGCATGAAAAGTCTGGCTGTTTTCTCGGTTACTCCAACACGGTCTGCCATATAACTAGCTGACAGACTCTTGGTTGTTGTAGCCATTTCAAAGCAGATATAAAATGCCTTACGCACCCCAAACTTGACCTTGTGAAAGAGCGTATTGGCTGTAGCTGATTCGATGTGAGCACACTTATTGCAGATTCTGGCGTGGTGTTCTCTCTGTTGGTAGGCATTATGCCCACATTTAACACACTTGTAGCCGTCTTGCCACTTGATATTCGCTAAATATTCAAGACAATCATCATTGCTTCGGAACCGATCAGCGAACTCTAGAGCATTTTGTCCTTTAAATAATTCCATAAAACCATCGTATTTACTGGATACAAATATAAGTAAATATCTACTGACCTCTAAATAAGTTATGAAGATTTTGATGGTTGTTGGTGTATCCTGATATGTGTTTTGTCTCAACGGTCCCAGCTATGCATTGTGCGGGATTCCAAGACATTTTACTTTTCGTTTACCGATAAGTCTGTATTGAATAAAGCAGGTTAGAAAGGTAATTCTTCATTATTTATTTGAGATTCAGATTTCGGAAATTTCGATTTGTAAAATGTATTTAAAAAGAGACCAACTGTACACGACAGATTTCGTGATTGAAGAATTGCCTTCGTGATATTCTTTTCTCTGCATATTCTGAGGGGGTCTTCTGCTCCTTTGATGAAATACTCTGTGAAATCTGCTCCTGATTAGCTAATAACAACCTTTTTAGGATTTTTCTTGATTTCGCACCATACTCGTGGAGTCGGCAATCCAACCATCAGCTCCGGACAATGGGCAATGGCTTCTCCGGTTTCGACCATTTTTTCAAATTTGCAATGTTTGTACTTGTACCATTTTTATCGACAATTGATGCTCACTAAGTAAGAGCTGATTAAATACAATTGTACGGGATTTGGTTATACATTGTTTACCTGATTATTGCTTATGGAATTGGGCCACAATAGTAGTGCAAATCCAGTCTGTGAACATTGTGCAGGCGGATTATTAACTTCTGTTTTTTTGAATAAAATCGTTTGCATATGACAGTTTTGGGCTCTTGTATTGGGAAGGTCTAGGCTAAAATTAACATCACTATTCTATTCAGTTTTATTTATCTTCTAAATCAACTGAAATTTCAGGTAAGTCACCTTGGAAAAATTGGGTAGGAATAATTAATGGTCCGGTTACATTTCCCATATTAGTAGTTAATGTTGTAATGAAGGATCTAACATAAGGAAACATTATAGCTGGTGCATTTGCATTCACAAAGGTCTTTTTAAGACTGTGTTCTTTAAACCTTTTGTCAAATTCAAATTCCCCTATCCCAACAACAAAAAGGTCAAAGTAGTTATCGCAGTGCAATGATATTTCCATGAAAATCTTAAATGTTGATTCATTATTCTCGGGGTAAAATACCTTAGGATCTACATTTAAATCAATTTTAGCCTGCCCATCATATTGTTTGACTGTATTGAATTTTATATTAATAAAATCAACACCATGAAATTTTAATTTTGGTTGATTTACAACATCCATTATGCAGCCTTTCTATTTGTTGGACTAGTTGGTAGGAAGTTATCTTCTGAGTTAAAATTAGCTTTTTGCTTGCAAGAAAAAATAGGTTGATTTTTACTTTGCATGTTTATAAATGAACCGTTGCCAAGCAATTTAGTGTAATCACCAAGTCGCTTATTTAATAGCCACTTCGTCAAACTATCAGATGTTTCTTGTTCAAATAGTTCATCAATTTCCTTATCTAGTTTATCTAAGTCTATCATCGTTTCTTTATTTAGCGGATTCTCCAGTAAAATGGAGCGCAAAATTAACCATTTTCATCTTATTGTATAATGCTAATTGAATTCTTTTTTTGTACTGAAATTCTTTAACAATATAATGCCCAGGGTTTTTAGATATATCTTGAAATAAGATTCCATCAAATTTTGTCCATTTCTCTCTTTCTTTAAAAAAATCGTTAATTTCTTTTAGGCTCGGTTTAGTTCCTGTGTTTCGTAAAAAATGTTTTGCTGCCTTTTCAATTTGTTTTACCCAAAAGAAATAATGCTCTCTATTAAACACTGTATCTAATACATTGTCTAGAGCTATGTCTGCTTTATAGATATCATACTTTCCTGTTTTGTTTTTAAACTTAATTCCCCAATAAGCTGCATCATCTTCATTTTCCCAAAAATAATATGCTACACCAAGCCATGCATTATCCTTATTACAAATTATGGGCTCTGTTAATTCGTCACCTCTATTTTCCTGTGTATGATAATACGTAAATCTCATCTTATTGTTTAAATATTAAAATAAGCGATTTCGCTTTGACTATCCAAATCGCATAGAATAAAAATTAATTACTAGCTAAGTCATCTCTGCTTGTGGTTGATTATCAGTGCTTAGTAGTTATTTGTTTCACTTGTGGAGTGTGTGTGTTGGTGTTACGCATCTAAAGTAATAAAATTTTCACGCAAAAGGGTAGGGTGTGTAGGGTTTTTTGCGGTGGCTTCTACTGCGTTGCCTTCGAGAGCCTGCCTACCGAAGGTATGGCCTGCCTTTCGAGTTCGCGCACTTCGGCTCCGCTCACTTCGACTCCGCTCACTGAGCGCAGGAAGCATGGGAAGCTTTTTTTGTTGAGCTCAAGAACCTCCCTTTAAATGACATCTATCAAAAAAATGACGCCTGTAGGACGTGACTCGATTTTTTCGATGGCACCGCAAACCAGCCAGTAAGAGAATTCTACGCTGGGTGGTCCCGATAAACCGGGATAAATGGGGAGAGATGTACATTGGGGCTAAGGTCCGTCAGTCGCGTACTCGATTGCCAACCAGACTTTATCTAAATAAATTTAAATAATTATCAAATGAATATACTCTGCTTCTTTGTCCTCCGGTCTTTTCTTTCAGTACATTAAGTCTCTCTAAATCTGAAATCAATTTGTAAGAAGATGGCATTGAAATCGAAGCTACCTCACTTACCTTATTGGCTGTAATCATTGGACGTTTATACAAATAGTCGATTACTTTCTTGGCCTTTATTGCTCTACTCCCTAATGATTGAATGTCAATATCAATTTGTTTTTGGAGTTGCAAAATATTATCAAAAGTGGTGATTCCATTTTTTGCCGTTTCAATCACTCCTACAAGAAAGAACTTATACCATTGACCTAAGTCATTTTTTTCTCTTACTGCTGTTAAATTATCATAATACAATTTCCTGTTTTTCTCAAAAAAATCGGATAAATACAAAACTGGTTTTTGCAATATTCCTTTGCTTACCAAGTAAAGTGGAATTATCAATCGTCCTACTCTGCCATTTCCATCAAGAAAAGGATGAATTGTCTCAAATTGGTAATGCACTAATCCTATTTTAAGCATTTCAGGTATATAAAATGCTTCATTATGAACGAATTTCTCAATGTCACTCATTAATTCAGGAACAGAACTATGAACAGGAGGAATAAATACAGCATCATTTATTGTTGCTCCACCCATCCAGTTTTGAGTAATTCTAAATTTACCTGGTTGTTTCTTTTCTCCACGTACTCCTTGAAGTAAAATACGATGGGATTCTCTTATTAATCGTGATGAAAATGGTAATTTATCAAGGTGCTCAATAGCCCTTTCCATCGCTTTTATGTAGTTCTGAACTTCTTCCCAATCATCTCGTTTATCTAATGGCAGGTCCTCTTTGTCTAAAAGAGCTTCATCCATACTAGTCTGAGTTCCTTCAATTTTACTACTTTGAGTGGCTTCCTTTAACACATGCATGCTGATAAACAAATCTATATTTGGAATGTATTTTGAATACATATCCAATCGACCTAACTCTCTATCCGCCTGGCTTAACAACTGCAATATTTCCATGTCATCAATTTGCAACTGTTTATTGATGAATTCGGGTTGAAAGCTTTTATAATACCCCTGACGAATGTATTGTCCTGATTTAAACTGTTTCATTGGGAAATTTTAAACAAAGATAACTCTTATTTAATTATTTTGCGATTTTCTTAAATAAGAAGTTTTGTTATTTAAGAAAACAAGACCGTTTCTTTTATACAGAGTGCTTCTCAGCTTTGTTTACAAACTTGAAATTCTAAGGCATAACTCCTTATACATCCGCAAAGGGTAATTGTCCGTACCTTAGGCTTCGTTTATTTAGTCTATAGCTTGTGTGTTTTGGTGCTAGGTATCTAAATTTATAAATTTTCACGCAAAAGGGTAGGATGTGTGGGGTAATTTGGTGGTAGGTGATTGAGCGGAGTCGAAATCACCTAATTGCTACTCCGCTCAATCACCCAATTTCGACTCCGTTGCCTGAGACTCTCGAAGGCAACCTTTAGCTTTTTTCGACAGGCTTCCTTCGGTTTTGCTCCAAAAACCTGACGCTATGCTTCGCGTAAAATCTTTTCCATTTTGCGCCCCTTGGCTAATTCGTCCACTAATTTGTCCAGGTATCGCACCTTTTGTGTTAGTGGATTGTTGACTTCTTCCACTCGAACACCACAAACGGCTCCTGTAATGAGATGCGCACTGGGGTTTATTGTTGCCCGCTTGAAAAAAGTTTCAAACGTAACATTTTCTTCAATCAGATCCTGAAGCTTCTCTTCATCAAAACCCGTTAACCATTCGATCACCTGATGCAATTCTTGCATGGTTCGGCCTTTCTTTTCAACTTTTGTGACATAATGCGGATATACAGAAGCAAATGTCATTTTTGCAATGCGTTCATCCTGTTTGTTTGCCATGCTTATGGTTTTTTTAGGGTTGGTCAATTCTGCTTGTTGTTATTTCCTGGTTCTAAGGAATATCATGACTATAAGTGTGGTTACAACACCCAGCACTAAAGCGCCAATAAATCCCTGAACAGCGTAGTTTTGGTCATTGAAGAAAGCTTCCGCCTCTGCTAAAGTTTTGTGATGTCCGGTTTCCAATGAATACTTAATTACGTTGGGAAAATAGTCAGGTGTAATGACATAGGAATGTGTTAATTAAAAGTTACGGGATAGGTTTTCTGTACATTCACTTTTTTGCCTCTTTGTTCGCCCGGTATCCAGTCCGGCATCGATTTTACCAGGTCTAATGCTACCTTATCGGCTAAAGGAGTCAGGCCTCTGATAACTTTGGGATTTGTCACTTTCCCCTGGCAGTTGATTAGAAAACGCACATAGACTACTCCTTGTACTTTAGACGAGTGAACATGCAAGTACTTATTAACTGCCTTCTTGCCTCCCTCAAATTCAGGCATCTTCTCCACAATATAAAAATGCTGGTCCCCACATGGAGATGCATCCTCCCGGGGTTGTTCTTCTTCAATGGCAATGTCGTCGTCCACAATGCTAATGATTTGCATGCCTTGCTCTTGGTCTTGCTCTGCGATAGCCAATGTGTTTTCATCCGGTGTGTTGGCACTCTTTGCATAGTGGTCGAACTCTTTAACAATCCCCTGAAATAGGATGAAAGAAACTACCCGGGATAGCTCAGAAGTTTGTTTGTCAGTTTTGGTAATCAACCTCAAAGCTTCAAAATGCAATGCAGGAGATAGGTCCCTTAAAATTGCAGGATTGTCCGATAAATAAGTGATATGTTTTAACAACTTGTAATAGGTGGAGGAGGTGTCATTGTTTTCATCGTTCAAATCATAGGCACTCAACATACAGTCTTTTAGCAGATGGATATCCAAGTGTGCTGACTTATAAAATCCACTCACAGCTAATATGGAATCCACTTGTTGCCTCTGTGCATCAAATTTTTTTGCATCCATATTGGTAGTTATCGTCTCATATTCAGTTGCAGCGGCTTGCAGGTAGTCAACATCCTTTCCGGCAGTTGCCAATTTTTTATTGATGCATTTAAGGGCAGCCTGTTCTGCCTTTTTTTCTGTTTGTGCATAGCCTGTAGTCCATGAAAAGATCAGGACGAGTAGAAGAAGCTTGGTTTTCATAATGGTGTTTTTTAGGGATAAAGTGTTTTCAGTTATTATAGCTGCTAGATAGTGTTTTTTTGTACACCAGATTTTTCCGGCTAAGAATTAATTACATGTCTAAAATAACAAAATTTGTTAGTATCCGGATGTGGGCGCTGAGGAAAATGGGCTGTATGTACGTTTTACTTTTTGAATTCAATTGATTAAGCCAGATTCCTTCCTCTGTGGCTAGCACTGGTTAACAGCGCTCAGCCGCTTTCCTAATGGCCTTGTCATGTTCAATTGCCAGGCTGGAGCTATGTCTATGCCACCGAAGATCAAAAATCTCTTACGACCGACAGGAATGCTTAGAAGTATGATTCCCGATTCATTCTCTGGGAGTCAGTTTGTTTTAGTTGTCCAGTAGACAGTTGAGAGAGCTTGTCTCTATGCTCATGCCTGAAGTGTCCCGGGAAATGGTTTCTACCCTGAGGCATGCGTTCCGTATTGTTGTTGGTTAAATACTTGAGGTACATGGTTACCAATTATCAGGCGTTAAGGCTTGCTCGATTATTCATCTATTTTTGTTTATTTCATTCGGAAATTTGCTATTTTTGCGCTTCGAAAAAATGGAGGACACACAAAAAGCATATCACCATCTTCTGCCTGCGGTAACGCCACCTTAAAGCGTTGTCCTCATTCCGTATTTGTTCGGTTTAAGCTTTTCCAATCAGTCATTTTACGATAAAATAATATAACCAAATGCACAGCCATTTGTAAGGGGATTTTTATGAAGAGATATTTCAATTTATTCGATTTTACACAAAAAGTAGATTATAAAACAGAGGTCTTATCCGGTCTTACGGTCGCGTTGGCGCTCGTTCCCGAAGCGGTAGCTTTTGCGCTCATAGCAGGATTGTCACCATTAACAGGTCTGTATGCGTCATTTGTTATGGGTTTAGTCTCGTCTGTTTTTGGCGGTCGTCCCGGAATGATTTCAGGAGCCACAGGTGCCGTGGCTGTTGTAATTGGTGACTTGGTAATCTCGCACGGAGTTGAGTATATCTTTGCTACAGTTGTTTTAGCTGGTATCATTCAAATTTTAGTGGGGGTCTTCCGATTGGGTAAGTTGATGAGATTGGTGCCCCATCCGGTAATTTTTGGTTTTGTGAATGGTTTGGCCATTATCATATTTATGTCGCAACTCGACCAATTTAAGGATGCATCAGGTAGTTGGCTGTCAGGCGCACCCTTATACACCATCTTGGGTTTGGTGCTGTTAACCATGCTTATAATTTGGGGATTGCCTAAACTGACAAAAGCCATTCCTGCCTCCTTAGTGGCAATTTTAGCTGTTTTTGGAATTGTTGTCGGTTTGGGAATTGATACGAAAACGGTTGGAGATATCGCCTCCATTCAGGGAGGTTTCCCACCATTTCATATTCCCAGGATCCCTTTCCATTTCGAAACCCTGACACTGATTTTTCCCTATGCAGCTATCATGGCTGGTATTGGTTTAATTGAAAGTTTGTTAACGTTAAACATTATTGATGAAATAACAGAAACTCGTGGTAGAGGAAATAAAGAGGCAGTAGCTCAGGGTGCAGCAAATGTTTTATCGGGTTTTTTCTCCGGAATGGGAGGATGTGCCATGTTGGGGCAAAGCCTTATTAATACTTCGAACGGTGCACGAGCCAGACTCTCGGGAATTGTTGCCGCTGTTACACTTCTGTTATTTGTCATGTTTGCCGCAGGCTTAATTGAGCAATTACCTATGGCCGCTCTTACTGGTTTGATGATTATGGTTGCCATTGGCACGTTTGAGTGGGCAAGTTTAAGGACGTTTAATAAAATGCCTAAATCCGATATATTTGTAATGGTTGTTGTAACGGTGGTAACAGTTGTATTGCATAATTTGGCTTATGCTGTAATTATTGGCGTAATTATAGCGGCATTGGTTTTTGCCTGGGATAATGCCAAACGTATCCGCGCAAGAAAATCCATCGATGAACACGGGATAAAGCATTATGAAATCTACGGACCCTTATTTTTCGGTTCCGTTTCGGTTTTTAATGAGAAATTTGATATTCTTAATGACCCGGATGAAATTATTATTGATTTTAAAGAGAGTCGAGTTGTTGATATGTCAGCAATTGAAGTGCTTAACAAGATAACAGAGCGCTATTTTAAAGTGGGTAAAAAGGTCCATTTGCGTCATTTAAGTCCCGATTGTCAAAAATTACTTCAAAATGCAGATAAAATCATTGATGTCAATGTACTTGAAGACCCAACGTATAAAGTGGTAGTGGATAAGGTTTAAGGTGTTGTTTGTTTATTAGCCTGTTGGGCAAGATCTCTTTGAATCTCGTCCATGAAGTTATGCATGTTGTTTGACTGTTGCTAACAACCAAAAAGCAGGGACGCCAAGATGTTTATAGGAATTGTCCGTTTTAATTTCATGATGTCCATCTTTAAGGCGTATGGTAACATTGATCTTAGAGAAGTAAGATAGGCTTTATATTTTAGTATACTATTGTCGGGAGAAATTTGGTTTAACCTATTTAGATTGCTTCGGTTCCCTCGCAAAGACCTGCTTGTATTGGACTTATATGGGGCGGAAGGGGGTTGGTTTTCGGCTTGCCCGAAAACCAACCCCTTCCGCCCCATACCTCTTCTAATTGCTGTCCATTGCGAACGTAGTGAAGCAATCTGTTTTTTTTACCCGGACACCAATGATTTTAGTACTTGTCAACATGTGTTCTTCGGACATAGTAATATCGATCCAATAAAACCAACTTAAAATATACCCGCTGATGTTTTGCTGCGCTACTGCCAAAACACATTCTCCGGCTTCCACTTGTCCTTGGGCTTATCCTTGCCTGTTGGATAACCTATGGGAATTACATTTAAGGGCACGTGATTTTCGGGCAGTTTGAGTGCTGTTTTTACCACGTTTATCCTGTCGGCGTAAGGATATGCGGCCGTCCATACAGCTCCCAGTCCCATGCTCTCGGCGGCAAGCAGTATGTTTTCCGAGGCGGCTGAGCAGTCCTGCGACCAGTAGCCTTCTTCCTTCAGATTGCCGGCTTTCTCCATGTCGCCACACACCACAATGGCAGTCTCTACTTGCGACAACATCTTGGCATAGGGCAACTTTTCAGCCAGTAGATCCAGGGTTTCACGTTGCGTAACCACATGAAATGCCCAGGGTTGCCTGTTGGCCGCTGTTGGAGCCGCCATGCCTGCCTTTAACAGGGTCTCTATTTGATCTTCCGATACAGACTGGTCGGTAAAGTGACGTACACTCTTCCGGTTGTGTATCACTTCCAATGTGGCATTTGGGTATCTTTTGTCATAATTGGGAACGAAGGGTGCACCGTCTATTTTGTCCAACGACTCACCTGTTTTGGCGATAAAAGGTCCGGTTTCGTAATAATTTCCGCCTGCGTAGATAAGCGGATTCAACCGCTTCACATCTATACGACCCTGGGCATCTAAAATAGCTTCATCGGCCTTTACATCTACCACTTTCCCGATGAACTGCCGGTGCGAACCCAAATCTTGAAACGAGGTAAGTTCACACTCCAAAACAATGGGAAATTCTTTTACATAAGGCGCATTTACAAGATCACTTCTAACAGGCGTGAGTCCGGTTTCCTTAAATTTGTCCACATCTTTCCCCGATAAACGACCGGCATAATCGACATACTTTGCCATTTCGGAGGAAGGGATGTTGACCGTGAAGGCTTTTGAATCCGTTACATTGCCATGGGAGTAGGTGGCAGGACGCATGGAGACGGCTATACTGAGCGGATGGGAGTTGCAAATGCTTATCCAGGCGGCTGTCATGATGTTGGGTTTTCCCGCTTTGTCGTAAGATCCGATTACCAGGGCAGGTTTGGGGTACAGTTCACTTTTTATACCCAGCGATCGCTTTTGGAAGGGAGTTGTTGCCGTATCCGATGTTGCTATCTGCGAATTTTCAGGTACAACGCTTGAGTCCGGTGTGCTGGTATCGGGGGGGGCCTCTTTCTGTGTCAATTGAATGACCAATGCCAGTACTACGGCGGCAAGCACAATATTTAAAAATTTGGCTTTGTTCATGATGGTAAGGTGTTATGATGTGGTCTTTTTTGCTTTTTGGTAGGCGATGGTATCCAGCAGGCATCCTGTAGGGCAAAGCGAACACCAGGGTTTGGTGAAAAACAGGGACAACAAAACAATGATGACCCCGAAGATAATGAACCCGATGCCCACTATCCTAAATGAAAAGAACAGGAAAGGTTCGAAATTGGATAATGTGGGAGTAAAGCCTAATAGTAAGACGCCAGCAATAAAAATAAGGTATAATTCCCGTGCATTTATGCCCTTGAATCGTGTTGGCAGCGCTCTTTTTTTGAAGGGCGTATAGCGATTTGTCAGCTCTTGTAAGGCGCCCATGGGGCAAAGGTAATTGCAGTAGAATTTACGTTTGCCAATAAATGAGAGCATCAGTGCCAGCAGGAATACCACAGAGGTCTGCCAGTTGGCACGCCAGGTAAAACCCTCCTGTAACCATCCGTTCAACAATTGAACCGATAGGGCATTGTTGAGTAGTACCCCCATGATAACCAGCACCAATAGCATATAAAGAGTGCGGTATTTGGCTACGCCTTTTTTATAAACCATCAGTAGGGATAGCAACATCAGCTCCAAAAACAGCACGTCTTTGAATCTTGTCCAAAACTTGGTTTCATGGATAACCGAGGCATCGGAACGCACAATGGCGGCAGCTGTATTCCTGACACCAGCCAGTACCGCTTTACTTGTGTAAGTAGCACCCGTAACGATGTCCACCTGGAGTTGTGTGGCTTCTTCCAGGCTAACGCCCTGCCACTTGCCTATAAACTTCTCCCCATATATGGCTTCGATGTAGTCGCTGCTCTCATTGTTAGGCAGCAATGTGATTTTGGTGATGGTTAAACTGTCATCAACCCCAATTAGTAGGGGGACCTTACCCCCGTAGCCGTATTGTTGCGAGTAATCGGTGGAAAGCAGTGCTGACCCAATTTTGTTGCCATGGGTATTGTATACATCCATGGCCCCAAGCCTGTTATGCGTAAAAGAAGTTGCCGAGGGAAAAATATCCTGTACCGCCTCCAATGTCACCGTAATTTCTGCTTCCTCTTTCTGAAATAAAAAATCTCTGCCTCCCCGGTAGGCTAAGGCTATTAATATGATGATGATGAAAGTGTATTGGTATAGCGTTGCCTCTAGTTGGTGTTTCTTCATTAATTTTTGGGTTGTTGATTTTTAAATGCCCGTCACAAAGGTATACAGGTTAAGCAATTATTTACCAATGCGCATATAGTTTAAAATCGTTTTATGTATCGGTAAGATCGTCCTTTTTGCTTCGCAACTGCTCGTTTATACCTTATTTGTCGGCAGCTGTTGCATACATGCTTTTGAGGGTAGCCGTTCCAGTTTCGGTTTTGAAATAGCTCTTCCGAAAACTTGCTATGGCATGCTCGGGGAGTTCATTTTCATAGCTATTCACCAAAAAGTCCGCTTCAATTAAAATTTGGAAGTCAATTCCGTCGATGTGTTGATAGGAGTGATGGTTGCCTATTAAAAAGCAGACTCTGTCGAGCAGGGTCTTGTCCGGGTTTAAATCCGCCAACAACTTTCTGGCAATGGGCGGCCCCTCAATCTCCTGATAATGGCCACTGCTGGAGTTGTATTTCTTTTCGGCGGCTGGTATGCCAATATCGTGCAGGATGGCTGCAATGTCAACAATTTGTATTTGTCTCTCCGATAATCCTTCACGACGTGCAATAAAATTGGCAAAGCTGTATACTTTCAGCGCGTGGTTTATCCTGGGTACATCGGTACCATAATAGGCAATCATTTTTTGGACAACGAGATCTGTCATAGGTAGGTGGATTTAGCAGGTTGTGGATCTTTACATACTAACTGCGCATGGCCTGTAGAGCTATTTATTGACTGCCACACTGCTTCATTAATCCGAATAAGCGAAACAGTGTGGCAGTTTTTTTCTGTGGGCGCAGAACCGTCAGGTATGTTTCCTGGTGTGTTTTGCTACCCTTTTTTTTAGTGGGGCATGGAAAGATCTCTGTGTTTACTTTCCTCCCGGAGGGCAATGCTCTTTCAGGAAATTGGTGTACAACGTCGAAAGATGTTTCGCAGTGCCTTCGC
>JAWOEH010000008.1:0-14400 GCA_046482855.1 Bacteroidales bacterium
TAACTTACAAATAATTTCTTGCCTTTTTTTTCAATTTCGTTTTTCAGAACGTTGCTTTATTTCTTGAAAGCGGATGCAAAGAAAGAGCTTTCATTTTGACTTTCCTAATCTTTTCGTGCTTTATTTCTCCCTCCTTCAACCCTGCATCCCCTATCGGTCTTATAACGAAGAATTTGAATCGTCAAAAAAAAATCGCTTCACAACTTCTTTACTCTTCTAAACAACACTCTTATTCTTCCATCTTCCCGAAAAATAGTAGAGAAACGCTAAAACTAATCCTACAAACCATCCCAGTGGAATTGCCCACCATATTCCGGTTATGCCGATCTTTCCGGAAAGATACCATGCCAATGGGATACGTACTACCCATAACGAAAGTAATGTAGTAAACATAGGCACAACCGTAGCACCAGCTCCCCGCAATAAGCCGGTTATGGAGAACATCAAGGAAAATACCAGGTAAAAGGCACCTACAATCTTCAAATACCCAATTCCCACCTGAATAACAGCCTGATCTTTTGTAAATACGCTCATAATTTCTTTAGAAAAAAGTATTACGCCTAAGGAGACGAGTGCTGCCACCAAAGCACTCATTTTTAGCGTAGCCAGCAACCCCCGACGAACTCGGTCAGGCTTATGGGCACCTATATTTTGACCAACAAAAGTTGAGAGCGCCGAGGCAAAATTCATGGCAGGTAACGAAGCCAAACTATTAATACGCATGGTTACTGAATAGGCAGCAATAGCATTGGTTCCGAAAGTATTGACAATGCCCACCAGGGCCATCATACCCAACGAAACAAATGTCTGTTGAATCCCCGTTGGAATTCCTATGCGCAGGCTTTGCCGAAAAATTAACCAGTCAAACTCCCACTCCCTTTTAGCAAAATGAATAATATCATGCGTACGATTCAGGTAAATTACGGCAGAAAGAAAAGCCCCACCCTGAGCCAACAAGGTAGCAATAGCGACTCCGGCAATGCCCCAATGAAAGACCAAAACAAAAAGCAGGTCGAAACCAATATTGAATACGGTAGCAATAATAAGAAAATATAAAGGGGTTTTGGAGTCGCCTAATCCACGCAACACAGCGCTGGTACCGCTAAACCCAAAAAAGACAACAACTCCTCCTAAAAATATGCGCAAATAAACAGTAGCTTCAGGCAATACATTTTCAGGCAATTGCAACAATACAAACACATCGCGTGCAAAAATCAATCCCAACACACTCACAACGATGGAGGCAAAAAGCAAAAAGACAAAAAGGGTGTCAATTGTTTTCCGCACTTTTTCCATTTGCCCAGCGCCATAAAATTGCGAGATCATTACCGTACTTCCGCTTGAAATACCTATAATTAACGAGAAGAAAGCAAACACTACAGGGAAAGAGGCACCCACGGCCGCCAATGCTTCTTTACCAATAAAATTGCCCACAATGGCACTATCGATGATATTATAGAGTTGCTGAAAAACATTCCCCAACAGCATGGGCAATGCAAAATAGAATATTTGCCTTCCTTCTTTTCCCTGTGTTAAATCGTTCACCTGGTTCTCTTATTTAGCTTCTATTTTTTATAATTGCAGGCCCTTTCCATTGAATACAATGCAAACAGCACATGGATAAAATAGTTTTCAAAAAAAAGAAAAAGGCTGCCCGCAGGCAACCTTTAAAAACAAACCTTATTTCCAAACTAAGCGGGAGCTAACTCCACAGTAAAATGACGCATAATGGGGGCCTCATTCACTATCTTATAGCCCTTGGTAATCTTCTCGCGTCGTTCCCAAACATTCTTGAGCGCTACGGCAATCACATCCATGTGGTTGTTGGTATAAACTCGTCGAGGAATAGCTAAACGTAATAGTTCCAAATCAGGATAACGATTTTCACGTGATTCGGGATCACGATCGGCGAGCAAGGTGCCAATTTCAACGCCCCGAATACCGGCTTCCTTGTAAAGTTCAATAGCAAGGGTTTGTGCCTGATACTCCTCTTTGGGAAGATTGGGCAAGAACTTCTTGGCATCGACAAAAATAGCATGTCCCCCATAGGGCTGTTGCACAGGAATACCAAATTCAGTAAGTTTTTGCCCCAGGTAAGCCACCTGACGAATGCGTGTATCTAAATAATCGAATTCAGTGCCTTCGTCCAATCCTTGTGCCAAAGCATTCATGTCGCGTCCCGACATACCTCCATAGGTCACGAAACCTTCGAACATGATATTGTAGACACTGGCCTTTTTCCAAAGCTCTTCCTTCTTCATTCCAATAAAACCACCCATGTTTACAATCGCATCTTTTTTGCTACTCATGGTCATGGCATCGGCAAAGGAGTACATCTCCTTAACAATCTGCTTCACGGTTTTATCGGCATACCCCTCTTCACGCATCTTGATAAAATAGGCATTTTCAGCAAAGCGGGCAGAATCATACACCACAGGTAGGTTGTATTTATCAGCAACTTCGCGTACCGCACGCATATTGGCCATTGAAACAGGCTGTCCGCCTGATGAGTTACAAGTTACCGTAACCAAGATAAAAGGAATTTTCTCCTTATACTCAGCACAGGCTTTCTCCAGCTTTTCAATATTCAAATCGCCTTTAAAAGGATGTTGAACGGTGGTATTAAATGCCTCATCAATTGTAACGTCCAGCGCTTTAGCCTTACGAAATTCAATGTGTCCTTTAGTTGTATCAAAATGAGAGTTTCCGGGCACGACATCCCCCTCCTTCACCAACACAGAGAACAATACATTCTCGGCAGCACGTCCCTGGTGTGTAGGCAAAAAGTAATCGAACCCCAGAAGATCTTTGATGGTGTTTTTCAGTTTGTAATAAGAGGAAGCGCCAGCATAACTTTCGTCTCCCAACATCATAGCCGACCATTGTTTATCGCTCATGGCTCCGGTTCCTGAGTCGGTAAGCAAATCGATAAAAACCTGCTCACTCTTCAGGTTAAAAAGGTTATAACTCGCTTCTGCAATCCATCTTTCACGCTCTTCGCGTGTGCTTTTGCGGATGGTTTCCACCATCTTCATTTTGTACGATTCTGCAAATGGCAATTCCATATTATAAATTTTAGTATGGTAAATTTAAGTGTACAATCTCACAGAGCTATACACATAATAAATAAATAAGAAACAAAGAAATAGTATCGGAAAGATTTAGTAAAAAGGATACGCGTCCCGATTTTTAATATTCAGGTAGTTGTTACGGGCAAGCGATGTCAGTAATGATAAGTGTAACATTGTCTTGCAATTTTAGTATGATGCAAATATACATGATTGTCGTAAAAAACGAAAATTTTCTAATTTTGTGGCAGTAAAAAAAACAAGCCAAAACAAACGAAGGAATAAATGAAAACAACCATACGCATCCTCACTATCCTCATTATCACATCGATATCGCATGCCTACGGACAAACATCCAAGCAAACGGTCAAGCAACTTCCCAGAGAAGCCCTTGACACCATTTATATCACTGACATAATGGGACGCACTCATGAAGTGCTAATTCCAGACTCAAATTATTTTCGGATCCAAAATGCACTCACAAAAAGCCAATTGCTCTATGCCGACACATCGGGCAGATGGCAAACAATCCGCGACTCCCTTTTAACCTACTTAAATGACAGCACCGTATTTCATACCTACGACTCGCTCTATTTTGCCATGCGCTATGCACGAAACACCTCCGAACTCCTTTTTCGGGAAGGACAGATATCCGACAGTTTATATCAGGCAACGCACGATGTGCTGGATTACTGGCATCAGGCAAGAAACGAAGAAGCCATTACCTTTTTGGAAGATCGGCTAACCGACTCCTCCTTTCATCGAATACCGGCAGCACAAGATTCTATCTACAACATCCAACAATTTGAACAAGCAGTACGAGGCATACTGCGTGATCTTCCCGGCGACTCCCTTGTCCTGCGCTTTTACAGCAATCAACAAGACTCAGTGGATCTTATTCTACGACGCAACCAGCAAGATTCAACCCATATAAAAATATTCGATGCACGAAATGAATATGCCAATATGTGGCTTAAGGCGCGCAGTAAACACCGCGTTGACATCGATCTTGAAGACGATGTATTCATCAATAAACCCCAACGACAAAAAACCGTAAAAAAAGGACTTGAAATTGCCCAATACCAATCAAGCATTGCAAAAACAGAAAAAGTCAACATCATTATTCCCATTTGGGAGATGAGAGGAAATACAAATTTCTTAATCAATCAAGGCTATGTTAAGAACTGGGTAGAAGGCGGTGAAAATAGCCTATCGGCACTTTCTTTATTTCAGTACAATATCGATTATACTTATGGAAAGAAAGCTTGGAACACAGTTTTTGAATATAAATTTGGAGTGCTACAAACGGGAAATTCATCCATCCGGAAAAACGACGATCGTTTTGAAGTAAACTCGAAGTATGGTACGGAAGCTTTCAAAAAGTGGTACTACTCAGCCTTGTTCAATTTTAAAACACAACTATGGAAAGGCTACAACTATCCCAACGATTCGGTTCCGGTATCAGGCTTCATGGCCCCAGGACACCTGGTGTTTTCGTTAGGTTTAGACTATAAACCCAATAAAAACTTCACCTTACTCCTCTCACCGGTAACATCCAAATTTACCATTGTGCGTGACACCGCTAAGTACGACCAAACCTCCTATGGTGTTGGCGCTAACGAAAAGATGCGTAAAGAGATTGGAGCGTACATAAAAACCCGGCACAAAATGAAACTATGGGAAGATATTCATATGGAGAATCGTTTAAATCTGTTTACTAACTATACCAACAATCCGCAAAATGTTGATATTGACTGGGAATTGAAATTGGACTTCAAATTAAACGATTTTATCACAACCACTATCAATCTTCACTTGTTATACGATGACGATGTGGATATACCCGTATACAATTGGGTAGACGGAGAACAAGTACAAGTGGGCACAACCCAAAAAATCCAGTTCAAAGAAGTGCTGGGTATCGGATTCGTATATAAATTTTACCGATGATCTATAACATCCCCAACAGTGAGCCATTAACAATTGACACCCTTGTGTTCGATTTAAACGGCACTCTTGCCAATTATGGGCGCATAGCTCGAACGACACGTATACTTTTAAAAACCCTTAAACGAAAGGGCTTCCGCCTGATTCTCATTTCTTCCGATCAGCGGAGCAATGCAGCCCAGTGGGCGCATCGATTAGGAATGGAGTTCTATGCAGCTTCCACCCTCGATGAGAAAAAAAAACAACTAAAAAAACTACAAGTAACGAATTTCGCTGCTGTAGGAAATGCACGTGTTGATTTAGGCCTGTTCGAACAGGCTCAATTACGCATTGCTACACTCCAGCAGGAAGGTTTGCACACGGCAATACTACCTCATGTCGACGTTTTGGTGACACATATCGACCATGCGCTGACACTCTTTCTCGACACCGATGCCATGTGTGCAACACTAAAAAAATAAATCTTATGACTGAAGAAACTTTAGAAACCGTTATTGAACAGCCAACGGATCAACTACCTCGTTTTGTCTACTCGTTAATAGGCAAATACAAACAGCAATCGGTTCTGGGATATAAAACCCCCGAGCAAAAATGGGAATATGTCAGCTGGTACAACATGGGCATGTATATTCAACAATTTGCTATGGCATTGCTGAATTTCCATACGAAATCGGCCGAGAATGTAGGAATATGTGCTCCGAATATGCCTGAATGGCTCATTAGCGATTTAGCCATCCAAAGCATACGAGCAGTTTCGGTCCCTCTCTACCCCGGCGAGTCGGAAGAACGCATGCACTATATTCTGGAAGAAACCAAAATGCAAACCCTTATTATCGGTGAAGGTCGACAGATAGCGATGGCTCAGGAATTACTAGCCAAGACAACAGATCTAAAACGTGTAATTGTTTTAAATGCAGGTCCGGAGTACGATCTTCCGGAAAATTTTTACTCTTACAAAGAGTTAATTGAAAAAACCCATTTAGACATTGTCCATGATCGCTTCGACAATCGACTTACGAAAGCCCATCCGAACGACATTGCAACAATCATCTACACTTCCGGAACAACAGGAAATCCCAAAGGGGTTACCCTGACACATACCAACTTTATCCGCTCCATAGAGCTTCATAAACAACGACTCCAATTCCTGAAGTCCAAAGACAGAACACTTTCGTTTCTGCCACTTAGCCACGTCTATGAGCGAACCTGGGTATATGTGGCGTTAAGCCTGGGAATGCAAATTGCATTCTTAAATGACCCTAAACAAATTATGGTAGCATTGAAAGAGGTAAAACCCATGACCATGTGTGCTGTACCTCGTTTTTTCGAAAAAAGCTACGCCACAATTCATCACAACATCGCAAAGAAGAGCTGGATTAAACAACGTATTTTCGATTGGGCCATAAAACGAGGAACGAAATACCGCCAAAATATCAAAGAAGATAAGCATCCGCCGTTTTTTAGCCGACAACTGGGGTACTTACTTGCCGATATGTTAGTACTAAAGAAAATCCGAAAGGCTTTTGGTGGCCATATCAAATTTATTTCCTCGGCAGGTGCTATTCTTGATTCTTCTATAATGGAATTCTTCCATAGCTGTGGGGTTTTTGTTATGGGTGGGTATGGACTTACCGAAAGCACAGCAACGGTTACCACATTCAAAACCAAACACTATAGCTATAATAGCGTAGGAGTGCCTCTGGACGAAATTGAAGTACGCATCTCTTCTACAGGCGAAGTATTGGTAAAGGGCGACACCATCACCCCAGGCTATTATAAAAAGCCCAAGGAAACAAAAGAAACCATCAAAAACGGCTGGCTACACACTGGTGATATCGGCTACTTTAATGACCGACGTGAGCTGATTCTTACCGACCGAAAAAAGGACATTCAAAAAAGCTCGTCAGGAAAATCTATCACGCCCCAACCGCTAGAGCATAAATTACAAACAAATCCCTATATTGATCAGGTAGCAGTGATTGGCGAAGGACGTAAGTTTTTAACAGCACTCATTGTTCCCGATTTCGAAAAGTTGAAAGAGTTTGCCAAAGAACACCTTATTCAATATAACAACCTGAACGAATTACTGGTAAACCCTAATATTGTACACTTTTACAACACACATATACAATCGTTACAACAAGAGTTTGCTGAATACCACCAGGTAAAGAAATTTGCGTTATTAGGGCAACCCTTTACAGCAGAGGGAGGCGATATAACGCAAACCGGCAAACTGCGCCGAGCGTTTATTGCAAAAAAATACAGCTCGCTTATCAACTCGTTCTATGAATCAAAATCCTAGTGAAATCCAATAACAAGTAATAGCTCTTTGCCTTACGAACCCATTTTTATCCTTTTCTCTGAATTATAGGAAATAGCTTTTAAATAGAAGAAGGGTGTCTGATATACCAGGCACCCTTCTTCTATCTACTAAAAAGATAATTTATTCAGGAAGATCTCCTGCTTTATATTTTTCGTAATACCTATTGTAAAGCTCTTTTTTCAGGGCTTCCACCTTTTCGCTACGTTCCTTATATTCCCGTCTACTTTCTCCTTTTCGCCGTGGTCCCTGGAGATTCGATTCCCATAAAGCATCAACAATTTCGTCTTGAAAATAAAATCCTGCAATGATTTCAGGCGTAATTTCCAGTCGGTAAAAATCATTATCGGCTCCGCCAATAAGCAGGTATCGGTCATCAGGACTCAAAGCGATGGCCTCGATAGGCATCCCGGCCCCCTCGAAGGTATGAATCAGCATACCCGAGTGCAAATCCCAAAGGCTAACATGTGTATCGTAGGAGCCACTAATAAGAAAATTACCATCGTGGCTGAACTTCACATCCATTACGCTGCGCTCATGCCCAGAGAAAAGATGTTCCAATTTTCCGGTTTCCACATCCCACACTTTCACCATTTTATCGCGTGAAACACTTGCCAGTAAGGAACCATCAGGATGAAAATCCAGGGCATAAATATTATCAGCGTGCCCTTCAATCTTCAGGATCTCCTCAAATGTTTCCGCATCCCACAGGTAAACCGACTGCTCTTGCGAGCCGCTTGCAATGATGGGTTTAGAAGGATGATAAGCAGTGGCCAAAACGCTTTTTCGAAATTTATCGAAAACATGAAGCTCCTCACCCTTTACCACGTTCCAAAGGCGGAATGTACGATCGAAAGATCCGGAAACCAGACGGGTGTCGTTGTGGTTAAGCTCCAACGACCAAATAAGGGTATTATGTCCCTCCATTCGCTTTTCAAAGTTCCCATTTACTGCCCACATGAATATGTGTTGATCGCCGGCACTCAATAAAAATTTACTATCGTGAGTAAAAGTAAGTGCATAAACGGGTTGATGATGTTCACTTTTTGTGAAGATCTGTTTGCCCGTTTTGGCATCCCATAAGATAAAAGTCTCATCTTTAGAGCCACTGGCAAAATAGTTCCCATCAGGGCTATAAGCTAAAGCCACAACATGATCGTTGTGGCCGGAATACGAGGGCATATCTTGTGCCTGTGCTCCAATACTTAAAAAGAAAACCAGAAAAATCGATACAATAGGTTTCATAAAATGTTGGTTGTTTTATCAATATGGTCTAGTGTTATCCAAAAAATACTTGGAAGCAAATAATCCTGCTGCTACGCCACCTCCTAAGGCAATGCCGGTATTTACTTCGGTAGCAGAATTACTGGCATAATTATTTGAGTTGCTGAACAGGATAAGCGCGGCTGAAGCTACCACTAATCCACCTGCTACATAAAGCATAAGCTTATCATCTTTCTTTGAAGCTGTGGCATAAGGTGCCGGAACACGGCTATTTGCCTCAGGAGATAGATGGATAAACTCCATTTTTAGTTGCTGATAAGTTCGCATGTGTTGCTCCTGTTGCTGTGAAGTTCTTAGCATTTCATTCTGTTCACCATCATTGGCACAATAGGCACTAAAAGTAAAAAACACAATCGAAAGAATAAGGAGTACAATTTTGTTCATAATTTATCGGCTTTTCTTGAATATGTTCTTTGCATCGATCTTACGGTGCAAAAATAGCTACAATCAATTAAATTACACGAACTTACTCACATTTTTGACAAATCGTCTGCTTTTACGGATAGACGAAGCCGCAGCAAAGGCAAAATTACAAAAAGAACGTTAGGAATCAACCGCAATAGCAAAAGTTTGTTCTAATATCAGGTTATACCAAACAACCCTTATGGGAGAAAAATGAACCCTGTTAAAGGGAATATAAGAATACTGCATCTGTTAAGAGTTTTTTTGTATGTTTGCAACTTTACAAAAATTCAGAAAAAATGACGACAAAGACAAACAAAAAGAGTTTCTTAATGCGCTTTCTCAATGCGCTGGAGCGAGGGGGGAATGCCTTACCTCACCCGGCGACATTGTTTGCCTTATTTGCCGTCCTGGCCTTAATTCTTTCCGGTGTAGGTCATTGGCTTAATTGGCAGGCAATTCACCCCGGCACCGAAGAGGTGATTGAACCTGTGAACCTGTTATCACGCGAAGGGCTGCATCGAATAATGGTCAACATGGTTACCAACTTTACCGATTTCGCCCCACTGGGCATTGTGTTGGTAGCGATGTTGGGTATTGGCATTGCAGAAAGCAGCGGAATGATCTCCGCGATGATCAAAAAACTGGTTCTTTCATCTCCCAAGCGATTGTTAACCTTCATCATTGTATTGAGTGGTGTATTATCGAATGTAGCCAGCTCGGTAGGATATGTTCTGCTGGTTCCGCTTGCAGGCATTATTTTCATGACTGCCAAACGTCATCCTATTGCCGGTATGGCAGCAGCCTTTGCCGGCGTTTCAGGAGGATTTAGCGCTAACCTGGTATTGGGCACCATCGATCCTTTGCTGGCAGGCCTTTCGCAGGAAGCGGCCCGCATTGTTGACCCCACCTATGTGGTAAATCCAACCGCTAACTATTTTTTCATGATTGCCTCTACCTTTATGATTGCTGCAGGGGGCACATGGGTTACAGAACGCGTGCTGGAACCCCGATTAGGCCCCTACACGCCACCTGCCGATTACCAGGAGGACGAAGAAAACACCAACATGAAGACCATCTCTCCTCTGGAGAAAAAAGGTCTGCGCTATGCAGGTATCATTACGGCAGCTATTGTAGGCCTCTTGCTTTGGGGCATGATTCCGGCCGATGGATTTCTGCGCGGAATGGATGGCGATATTCTTACCTCCCCGGTATTAAAAGGAGTAGTTTCAGTAATTTTTGTTCTTTTTGGTTTAACAGGACTTGTCTTTGGATTTGTTACCAAAAAATTTAAAAGTGACGCTGACGTCATGAAAGGCATGGGCGAAAGCATGAAATCGCTGGGCATGTACATTGTTTTGGTATTTTTTGCTGCTCAATTTGTAGCTTTCTTCAAATGGAGTAACCTGGGTCTTATTATTGCCATTAAGGGAGCAAATGGACTGATGGCTACCGATCTTGGTATCATTCCTCTGATGATTTTATTTGTGCTGCTATCCGGCACAATTAACCTGATGATGGGAAGTGCCTCGGCAAAATGGGCCATTATGGCACCTATTTTCATCCCTATGTTTATGTTTATGGGCTACAGTCCGGAGTTATCGCAGGTAGTTTATCGTATTGGCGACAGTGTTACGAACATCATCAGTCCCATGATGAGCTTCTTTGCCCTAATCATTGCCTTTATGCAAAAATACGACCCAAAGGCAGGCATTGGCACCATCATTGCTACAATGATGCCCTACTCGCTCGCCTTCTTCTTAATGTGGGTAGTTCTATTGGTTATCTGGATTGTTTTCGGTTTACCTTTAGGGCCCGATGCAACCTTGCACTACGCCATGTAATTTCAACTAATAAAAATCTATTCAGAAAGCGGGAGCCAATGGTTCCCGCTTTTTTCTTTGCAAGATGCTGTAAAACTTGTTTTTGATGTAAAACTAATTTTGTACCTTTGTTAAATCATTAACACTCAAAACTGCGAATGGGATACGTCCCTTTCAAGGTTTCATAACTTGAGTCTAATCCGGAGGAAACACTGATGGAAAAGAGAATCGGAACAGCCATTATTTTAGTTGAAACCAAAGATTCCGCTGCACGCGTAAACCGTGTATTGTCGGATCATGCTGCCTGTATAATTGGACGGCAGGGCTTACCACGCCCCGATGGCACCAGTATCATTTCGCTTGTTCTTGAGGGAACCACCGACGAATTAGGCTCTTTAACCGGGCAGCTCGGACGCCTGCAAGGCCTCCAGGTAAAATCGGCCCTACTCAAAAACAGCACAAGCAATGAAAAAATGGTGTAGTCTTATTACAGGAATCTTTCTTACCCTATCCGTATTTGGTCAGGAGATCGCACAAAGCGGAACCGTTCGTAATGCCGAAACAGGCGAGTTTTTGCCCGGTGCTACGGTGCAGGTAGTAACGAAAGATCAGGAAGTGGTAGTACAAACCTCTACCAACAACCAGGGAGACTTTCATTATGTCGTTCCGGCAAAAGGAGAGTATACACTAACTGTTGGATTCGTGGGCTTTAAGAATTACAAATCCCAACTGGATCTTTCCAGGCAAACAATAAACATAGAGCTGATTCCTTTTGCCGTGAATATGGATGAAGTAATTATCAGCAGCTTGTTTGCGCCTCAAACAGCGAAAGAGGCCGTTTACCCGGTAGGCATCCAAACCCCAAAAGAACGATTGGAAGGCGCATATGCCACACCCTCAGAAATAGCCGCGCAAATTCCCGGTGTGGCTTTGGCAAAAGATGGCGCCTGGGGTACCAGTATTACTATCAGAGGACTAAACGAACAGCGCATTGTTACCCTGATTAATGGCAACCGCATAGAAACCGCCAACGACTTGTATGCCGGATTAAGCATGTTACATCCTTCCTCTATCCAACAGGTAGAAGTAATAAAAGGAGCGTCATCGGCCTTACACGGAAGCGGGGCAATGGGAGGCATTATCAACATGGTAACCCATACGGGAGATTTTTCACCCACACCACAAGTAAAAGCGACTATTGAGAGCAGTTACGACAACGTGAACAAAGCCTTTGGAAATCATGCACGGATAACTGCCGAAGGCAAAAACTGGTATCTCCATACAGGCATTGGACTGCGCCAGGCGGACGATGTGAGAACTCCGGAAGGAACACTTGAAAACAGCCAGTACACCGATCAACAAATCAATATCAGTACCGGCATAAAAAAGGATCAGCATCAGTTCCATGTCAATTACCAGAATTATCAGGCAAATGATGTTGGCATTCCCGGTGGCAGCCCTCTGCCCGGTCCTGCTAAGGCCACTTATACAAATGCCGACAGAGAGCTGATGGATCTTACCTACAAATATATCCCCAAACAAGGCAACTTAAAAACATTGGAGGCAAGTTACTTTTACCAAAGCATCGTTCGCGATGTGGAGCTCTTTCCTAATGTTCCGCCCACTGTAACACCTACACAAATCATTACCCCAAAGCGATTTACGCCCTCAGGAAGCCATTACACGCAAGGCGCAAAGTTGACCTCGACATGGGCCTGGAATAAACAACTGGAAACCGTTGCGGGGGTTGATACCTGGCAACGTCGGTTAGAAACCAGCAGAGAAAAAGAGATTTCCATTGATGTGTTGGACAGTGAGAACAACATTATCAAAACCAACCAGCTCATTCGAGCCGAAGAGCCCATCCCGCAATCGCGCTTTATGAGCAGTGGGATCTTTGCCGAACAAAAACTGCACTCACAAAACAAAAAGGCGACCTTTGCCCTGGGAGCACGGCTCGATAATATTGTTGTAGAAAACGACAACCACTACGACCCTGTGTACCTGGAGATGAACGGCGTACGAAATGACACTCCGCCCAATCAGCGATTGGTATTTGAGGAAGCCACACATAGCGACATCAGCTGGAGTGTGAATGCCAGTGCGCTGTATCGAATAACTCCGGAAATGCACATTGCTTATAACATTGCCCGGGCTTATCGCTCACCCTCGTTGGAGGAACGATTTAAATACATCGACCTGGGCACAAAAGTACGTTTGGGAAATCCCAATCTGGAGCCCGAACAAAGTTTTTTCAATGACCTAAGCCTGCGCATGTGGTACCCAAAATGGCAGCTTACAGCTTCGGCCTATATTAACTCGCTAAGTAACCTGATTGTGGAAACGCCCGGGGCGTTTATTTACACCTACACAGCAGGCGGAACAGAACTTACAGACACCTTGCCGTCGCTTACCAATAACAATGTAAACGATGCACGCTACTACGGCATCGACCTGCAAGGCAGAGTAAAACTTACCTCCAATTGGCACCTGTCATTTGCCGGTGCATATGTACGTGGAGAAGATACCCAGAACGATACTGACTTGCCACTGGTACCTCCCATGCGGGGCCGCTTGGCACTGACCTATCAACACCCATCCATGGGTAGGCTGAAAGCAACTCTTACAGGTGTAGCCGGACAAGATAAAGTGGCCGAAGGCGAAAGCAGCACAGCCGGCTATGGCAAAACAGACCTGAACTACCAATCGCCTGACATACCTCTAAAAAGTATACACTTAACACTAGTAGCCGGAATCGACAACCTTTTTGATAAAGCCTATACCAATCACCTGGCAACAAACCGCGGAAGCATCAGCATTGAACCCGGGCGCAATATCTACTTCAAGGCCCTGTTTAACTTATAAAATCACTACTTATGAAATTCACACCAGAAACATACCGCATAAAAGATGAACCCATGAAGCCCTTTATCGATGCCAACGAGATTTGGGACTTCATTGAGGAAACAAAAAATCCGACAAAAGAGCAGGTTCGTGAAGTTATTCAACGCTCACTGGACAAAAATCGCCTGTCGTTGCGCGAAACGGCTATCCTACTCAATGCTACCGACAAGGAGTTGGTGGAAGAGATAAAGCAGGGTGCCAAAACGCTGAAAGAAAAAGTGTATGGCAATCGTATTGTGCTATTTGCTCCCTTGTACATTGGAAATAAATGTACCAACAACTGTTCCTACTGTGGTTTTCGGGCTTCAAACAAAGAAGCTGTGCGCCGCACACTTAACGACCAGGAGCTGGTGCACGAAGTAGAAGCACTGGAGGACAATGGACAAAAGCGATTAATTCTGGTATATGGAGAACATCCTGACTACTCTCCCGAATACATTGCCCATACAGTAAAAACCGTGTATGATGTAAAGAAAGGCTATGGCGAGATCAGAAGGGTAAACATCAACGCGGCACCTCTGGAAATTGAAGGCTACAAGGTGGTAAAAGAGGCCGGCATTGGTACCTATCAGGTATTTCAAGAAACCTACCACCCCGAAGCGTATAAGCGCTACCACTTGGGAGGCAAGAAGGCCAACTACAACTATCGTCT
>JAWOEH010000014.1:0-12132 GCA_046482855.1 Bacteroidales bacterium
AAGTTTGAAAAAGCACGTGGGTGTCCTTTTCAATGGAAAGAGGGTTGTATTCGGTATAAAACAGAGGCGTTGACTTTGGAAATTAATCCTGGTTCCATGTAGTATAGATACATGTTACAGCAAATTCAACAGTAAAAGTTATTTGAGCAGCCTCTTTCAGAAATTCATTTGTTGTGTGAACAGTTTGATATTCGTTGTGGCAGCATGAAAACTTATCAAAGTTCTTCCTGTAAGTATCGGCATTTTGACAATGATCGAAAAGTGCTTCCATAACGGGCGTTCCGCAACCCAAATGCGTCTCACCTACTATTATCTTTGTCTCTATGGCCTCGCCACCACAAAAGTGCGTTCCCATGGTCAAGTACATATGGCTTGCAAAAAAAATAAAAAAAAGGAACATGGAAAAAACACTTATATGAACCGTATAACATAACGTTATACAAAGAGTTTAATTGAGTTAGGTGTTTTGTAGTAAAAAAATCTAAGCCACGTTAACAGTCTATTTCACAATCTTCTTCTATCTTTTTGTTTTCGATTTGAAGAGTTGTATGGTTGATGCCAAATTCCTGTTGGAGTTCTTTCTGTAAATTACCGATAAAACTATCATTGATACCCTCAGGTATGATTAGGTGGGCGGTTAATGCTGTTTTTGTAGTACTCATGGCCCAAATGTGCAGGTCGTGTACGCTTTCCACCCCTTTTTTTGCCAGCAGGAATTCTCTGACTTTTTCCAGATTGATATGTTTGGGTACGGCATCTAAAGCCAAATCGACCGAATCGGTAAACAAACGCCAGGTTCCCCAAAGGATAACCGCAATGATCAGAAAACTTGTAACCGGGTCGATCCATTGTTTACCTGTGAGGTTGATTAATAAGCCCGCTATAACAACGCCTAAGGATACCCCGGCATCGGCTGCCATATGAAGAAATGCGCCTTTAATGTTCAGGTCGTCTTTTTGCCCCTTCATAAAGAGCAAGGCAGTAAGTGTATTGATTACAACACCAATACCGGCAACCATCATCACCTGGCTGCCTGCCACAGGTTCGGGATTTTTAAATTTTCCAATTGCATCCCAGGCAATAAAAGCCACCGCGCCAAAAAGCATCAGGGCATTTAATATGGAAACGAGGATGGTTGTTTTTCGGAGGCCATAGGTATATTTGCCGGAGGGTTTAAGCGTAGCCAGCCACATAGCTGTCCAGGCAAAAACAAGGCCGAGTACATCGCTGGCATTGTGCCCTGCATCGGCCAATAGGGCCGAAGAGTTGGCTAGTAAGCCGTAGATGACTTCAACGACAATATAGGTGATATTTAAGCCAATGCCCAGAGCAAAAGCTCTTCCATAGTTCTTGGTTGCTCCATGCGTATGTCCATGTGAATGTGCCATTTGTTTATTCTTTTCCTTTAAGTTGTTTCTTTACTTCTTCATTCAGCTCGCCCGAATTAAAAACTTTTTTCAGGTGCTTAGTAATCACCGACCTATCTTTTTCAAATAATGTTGCCATGGCTTTTTGTGTAAGCCACAACGTGCCGTTTTGAAAATACACTTCAACATTAATCTTTCCGCTATCGGTTTGGAAAATGACAAAGTTTTCTATTTTTTGTAGTTCATTCACTCTGGTCGTCAATTGTTTCGGTTAAGCCGGTAAATCTTTCTTATCAACCTCTCAAAAATAACAAATTACTAAACAAGCAGTGAAAAAACCGGGGTGTTGTTTTCATTTGTGAAGAATCAATGTTGCTTCCTATTATTTAGGGCAATAAGAAAAATGGGAGCACAACAGGCCCCCATTTCTTCGTTGCAATGAACCCGAACAGTACATGAAAAGTCGGGGGAAATAGTTATCAGGCTTTTGATTCCACTGGTCTGGAATGTTTCGGTAAGATCAGATTCAGAAGAACCCCCACTACCGATGCCAGTCCGATTCCGGCCAGCGAAAAGTTTTCATAATCGATAGCAGCACCACCAATTCCTACCGTCATAATTACGGAAACTATTACCTGGTTTCGGGTTTTATTCATATCGGTTTTTGAGTCGATGAGTGTTTTTATGCCCACGCTGGCAATCATGCCAAAGAGCAAAAGCATGATACCGCCTAGAACCGAAATAGGAATAGATTTGAGAAACCCGGAGATCTTTCCGATAACTGAAAATAGAATGGCTGTAACGGCTGAGATTTGCAATATACGCGGCTTTGTTACTTTTGTGAGGGAGATGGCACCGGTAACTTCCGAATAAGTAGTATTGGGCACACCTCCCATGAATCCCGCAAATGCCGTGGCTACGCCATCGCCCAGCAAGGTTCTGTGCAACCCGGGTTTTTTTACGAAATTCTTCTCAGCCACCGCACCTATGGCATACATATCGCCTATGTGCTCAATGATTGGAGCCACAGCTACAGGTAACATATAGAGGATAGCTCCCCAACTGAATTCGGGCTTTTGAAATTCCGGAAGCGCAAACCAGGCACTTTCACGCATAGGGGTAAAGTCTACTTCGCCTAATAGCAGAGCCGCTACATATCCTACAATAATGCCGGCAAATACAGGAATCAGGCGAAGCATCCCTTTTGTGTAAGTAACTACTATAATGGCCGTGAGAAGCGAAAGAACGGCAATTGGCCAATGAGAGGCAGCCATATCCACTCCTGTTTTAGCTAACGATAAGCCAATGATCATAATGACCGGACCTACCACCACCGATGGGAAAATATGCTCAATGGCTTTTAGTCCCCGCAGTTTTACAAAGGCCGAGGCCAAACTGTATACCATACCAACGGCAATAATACCTGAGAAGGTTCCAGCCAGGCCATATCTTTCGGTACAGGCAACAATGGGTGCAATAAAGGCAAAACTACTGCCCAGGAAAACCGGGACTTTTCCCTTAGTTATCAGGTGGAATACCAACGTACCTACACCCGCTGTAAAAAGGGCAACAGATGGGTCGATGCCTACCAATAGTGGCACCAATACAGTGGCTCCGAATGCCACAAACAGGAATTGTACACCTAAAAGGATTTGTTTAGTTGAGGAGAAGTTCTGTTGACTCATTTTTGGGTTGTAAATTTAATGAGTCTGCAAAGTTGTGGCGAATAATTACATACGCTTTTTCAAGAACTTATTAACAATATCATTGTCGCGAGGGGGAGCATGATCGCCGGGTTCATATGAATTAAAGCGAGGCAGAGAGAGGTGAAATACAACACTTCCTGTGCGCACTAAGCTGATAAGCAGCATGGTGGAAATGAGCAGGATGTTTTCGTCCACGTTTAAATGATGTAGGGCCAGATATAAAAGTGCTCCGGAAATACAGGCCGTGGCATATATCTCTTTTTTAAAGATCAGCGGGATGTCATTACTTAAGGTATCGCGCATAACACCACCCAGCACTGCCGTAAACATGCCCATGATGATGGCGACGAAAGGGTGGATGCCCATGGCCAGCGATTTGTTAAGCCCGATAATGGTGAAGACGCTGATGCCAATGGTGTCGAACAGAAATAGCGTGTTCTTTAATTGCCAGATGAGCTTGGGAACCAGGTAGGTGATAAATACGCCCAGACCAATGGCAATGAAGTAGTTTATGTCGTTCATCCAGGTTACCGGTGTAATGCCTAAAAGTATGTCCCGAATGGTTCCTCCCCCTATAGCAGTTACCGAACCAATAAACACAGCTCCAAAGATGTCAAATCTTTTATGGGCAGCACTCATGGCACCACTTATGGCAAATACCAGGGTCCCGAATAGATCAAGATAGTAAATCATATTCCCAGAATTTTGGGCAAAGGAACAAATTTAATTGGTTTCTCTGATTGTGTCCTGAGAAAGATTTTTGCTTCTTCAGGGAAGCCCTGTTTTATGAATTGAGCGGACTTGGAGTTTTATTGTATATTTGCTGGCAACGAGCTGCTGCGGGCTTGCGGCAGTGGTTGGTATGAACTGATTTACAAATCGGATAACAGAATGAAACGCTACCTTCCCTATATTCTCTTGCTTACTGTGCTGGTATTGGCCTATGTATTGCTGGCTCCTGATGGTATACGAAAACACAAATCAACAACTCCTCCTGATCTTGAAAACTTTGCCGATGTGCTGAATTTGCAGCAATGGCCACAGACACCTCATGACAGGTCGGCTTATTGTTTTGCCGATAAAGGCGCATGGCACGGCTACGGAGTTGTTCCCGATAGCTTAAAGAGACTTGGTTTTACGGGTCCCTTTATTATGGGCATTCAAAATGGGTATTGGTTAAGTCCACAGCTGATTTCATTTCATTTGAGTAACGAAATACAATCTATAGAGCCACTTCGTACGGAAAGTCATTCTTTTCCCGGATATGTGAAACAGGTAGCTTTTTGGGAAGATCTTGGTTATGTTGCCACGCTGCACTTTGTCGACTCCCTAACGGCTATGGTACGGGTAGAGTGGACCAATACCGACACCGCAGTTAAACAGGTTGAAATTCACACAAGGGTTTCGGTGTTCCCCGGTAAGGAGCAAAAGGTTATGCTCGATAGCCAAGATGTAATCGTTTCCGGTATTGGCGATGTAAAGCTTAGGGTACGGGGTATGAATGGCCAAAAATGGGAAGTTGCGGATAGCACCGCCACAATCCAAAACCCCATAGTGATTCGTCCCGACGAGGTATTCCAACAGGTATTTACCCTCTCAATGGGGCGTGATAGTCATACCGGGCAATGGGATGCATTGTCGGCTCAGGGATCTTTTGCTGACACATACGAGCTGTGGCAACAAATGGTACTTGCTGTATGGCCTGATGATCCGGCTGATATGCTCGAAAATCAGAAGCGACTTGCCGTAAAAAGTTTACAAACGCTCATTACCAATTGGCGCCATGCAAAAGGAGACTTACCCTATGGCGGATTGTTTCCTTCTTATAACTATAAGTGGTTTAATGGTTTTTGGGCGTGGGATTCCTGGAAGCACAGTGTTGCTCTGGCTTCCGTCCATCCTGTATTGGCGAAAGATCAAATTCGTACACTGGCTGTATGGCAGGATAGCTGTGGTATGATTCCAGATGTTATTTATACCGATAGTGCGGAAAATAACTGGCGGAATACCAAGCCCCCGCTAATGAGCTGGGCAGTTTGGAAGATCTTTACACATACACACGATACTACCTTTGTACAGGAAATGCTGCCAAAGCTGGAGCGTTACCATGCCTGGTGGTATGCCTATCGGGATGCGGATGAGGATGGCCTGTGTGAGTATGGGTGTACCGACGGAACGCTTATAGCTGCAAAATGGGAGAGTGGCATGGACAATGCCGTTCGTTTTGATACCAGCCGGCTGATAAAGAATGATGGCCATAGCTGGTCGCTTAATCAGGAGTCGGTAGATTTGAATGCCTACCTGGCTGCTGAAAAGGGCTACTTAAGTAAACTGGCCAGTGCTACAGGTCAAATTGCTAAGGCTGACCGGTATGCAAATGGGCAGGAGAAGCTGAAGCAGCAGATTTTGGCTAATTTTTGGCACGAGACAGATGGCTATTTCTATGATAAGTCCATTGACGGAGAGCATTTTATTCAAGTGCGCGGACCCGAGGCGTGGATTCCCCTGTGGGCAGGGGTGGCTACCCCCGAACAAGCGCAAAGGGTAGCAAAAACACTTGCCGATACCACACACTTTGCCACCTATGTTCCTTTTCCTACTGTGGATTACAGCCACCCGGGTTTCGACCCCTCACGAGGCTATTGGCGCGGACCGGTATGGGTCGATCAGGTGTACTTTGCCATTCAGGGATTGCGCAACTATGGCTACTCGCAACAAGCCGATGAATTGCAGCAGGCTTTTTTGAATCATGCCGAGGGGATGTTTACGAATGCCCCTTTGCGGGAAAATTATCACCCACTAACGGGGGCAGGGCTGAATGCCAAACATTTTAGCTGGACGGCTGCGCATATACTTATGATGTTACACGAACAATCGCCCGGCAAAAAGAAAAATTAAGGGCAAGTTCATACGAGTATGTAAGTGTATCTTTATTCGGAAAGATCTTTACAAAAAGATGCCCTTCTCCTCCTCTATTTTTAGCGGATAAATTTCGAAATCTCCCACAGATTGCTATATTTGTAAGGATTGTTAATGTGTGAAAATTACCAACCCTAAAACATAAACCTTATGAGCAATACGGTTGCAACAGCCGGCAATAAAGGCTCGAAAGTCCGTTCGGACTGCTTTGTTACCCTGGCTTTGAAGGATTCCGGAGGCATTCAGGTTTCACTCCAAAGCAAAGTAAAAGCATTGTACGAGAGTGCTATTATGAAATTATGTGTAGAGGTGTTACATTTCTACAATATCGAACATGCCGAGGTAACGCTTGAGGATTCCGGAGCACTGCCCTTAGTGCAGGCGGCACGCCTGGAGGCTGCAGTGCAGGAGGTAAAAAAGGTGGATGCGCCTTATTTACTGCCCTTTTTGGAGGCAAATGACTATCCGGCTACCAAAGAGCAGCATCGGTTCTCGCGTTTGTATCTGCCTGGCAATACCCCTAGCATGATGCTGAATGCCGGTATTCATCAGCCGCATGGTATTATTCTGGATTTGGAAGATTCGGTAGCTTTCGACAAAAAGGAGGAAGCCCGCATTATGGTGCGCAATGCCCTGCGTGGCATCAATTTTTATGGCGCCGAGCGTATGGTACGTATCAATCAGTTCCCGAAAGGGCTGGAGGATCTTCCTTATATTATTCCCCATAAAGTACATACGTTGTTGGTGCCCAAATGCGAAGGAGCCGATCAAATTCATCAGCTTGAGGAGCATATCGAGCAAATAAAAAAGAAACAGGATAGTACGGACGAAATTTTCCTGATGCCCATTATTGAAAGTGCCATGGGAGTGGAAAAGGCGTTTGAAATTGCCACTGCTTCGCCACGTGTGGTGGCTTTGGCTATTGGGCTGGAAGACTACACGGCCGACCTGGGCACCCGACGTACACAGGATGCATGGGAGTCGTTTTATGCCCGCACTCGCATTGTAAATGCATGCAAAGCCGCAAAAATACAAGCCATCGATTCAGTATACAGCGATGTTGGTAACATGGAGGGCTTACGAGCTACAGTTGCTACCAGTAAATCGTTGGGATTTGAAGGCATGGGGTGTATTCATCCTCGGCAAATACAGGTGATACATGACTGTTACGCACCTACTTCAGAGGAGATTGCCTATGCCAAAAAGGTGGTAAACGCTTTTATGGTTGCCAAAGAAAAAGGTTTAGGTGTGGTTTCGTTAGGCACAAAAATGATTGACCCACCTGTAGTGAAACGTGCTGACCAAATTTTGACGTTGGCTCTAGCTATGGAACTTGTTGAACAAAATTGGCGGGAGGAATTTATCGATGACTAAACTAGTAAAAAATGCAGTGGGCCGAATGGTTCCCACAGAAATAAACGGACAAAAAGTGGTGCCCTTTCAGGGCTCCGGAAACCATAAACCTTCAGGCCGAAAGTATGGCCCTCCCATTCCCTCCTGCACCGATTTTCCGGAAGATGGGAACAAAGTATTGGAAAGCCTGCGAGAAGCTTTGGAGCGTTGTGGTGTGGCTGACGGGATGACCATCTCGACACATCACCACTTGCGCAATGGCGACCTGGTAAGTAATATGTTGTTTGATACCTTACACGATATGGGTAGGAAAGATCTTGTGTGGTTTCCTTCCGCTTCCTTTCCCTGTAATGAGCCCATTATTGAGCACATGGAAAATGGAACTGTGCACCATATCGAGGGAAGCATGAACGGCCCTTTGGGACGTTATGTTACCGAAGGAAATATGCGAGGTACAGCTGTGTTGCGCTCGCACGGTGGTCGTGTGCAGGCAATACAGGATGGCGAGGTGAAAATTGACGTGGCTGTTTTGGCCGCTCCTTCCAGCGATTTTTTTGGCAATGCTAATGGCCAGGGCTCTTCGGCCTGCGGTGTTTTGGGCTATGCCAAAGCCGATTACCTATACGCTGATAAGGTGATTGTGGTGACCGATAACCTGGTAGATTTCCCGAACATGCCTATGGAAATTGAAGGGAATTATGTTGATTATGTGGTCGTCGTTGATAAAATTGGTATTCCGGAAAGGATTGTGAGCGGAACCACGAAAATAACGAAAAGTCCCGATCGATTGCTCATTGCTGATCTTACCGCACAGTTTCTTGAGGAGAGTGGTATTTTGTTCGATGGTTGTTATATGCAGAGTGGGGCAGGAGGTACCTCATTGGCAATTGGGCATTTTGCCCATGAAATTCTTAAGCGAAAAGGCTGGAAGTCGCGATTGGGCTTTGGCGGAAGCACCAAATACATGGTGCAGATGCTGAAGGAAGGAACCATGGAGCACATTCTGGATGCCCAGGCCTTTGATTTGGATGCCGTAGCCAGTGTGGATGAAAATCTTAACCACCACCTCTACTCGGTTTTTAATGCTTACAACTACCATAGTAAGGGAAATTTAACTTCCATGATGGACATCATGATACTGGGGGCTACCGAAGTAGATGTAAATTTCAATGGAAATGTGGTAACACATTCCGATGGGTATTTGCTCCATGGTATTGGTGGATGGCAGAATTGTTTGCATGCAAAAAATGTGATTCTTCCCATTCCGCTGTTCCGCGATCGAATTCCGGTGATAAAAGAGGAAGTAACCACGGTTTGTGGCCCGGGTGAGATGATTGATATTATTGTTACTGAAAGAGGTATTGCGATTAATCCAAGGCGTACAGATCTGCTGGATAAGATGAAAGGCAGTAAGCTGCCCATTAAGGATATCCGGGAATTGAAAGCTGAAGCCGATGCCATATGCGGCGAGGCACAAAAGCCCGTGCTTACCGATGAGGTAGTGGCAGCCATTAAGTGGGTAGATGGTACAGTAATAGATGTGGTGAGAAAGATTGAAGAATAAATTTGTGCACTAAAAAAAATGAGCGAAGTAGTCTACTTCGCTCATTTTTTATGCTTTAGCTGCGGCTGTGCTTAATCAATTATCCCTTTTTGCTGCATGGCATGTATAATAAGTTCAACAATTTGGTTGGGTGTAAAACGGCTGGTATTGAGTACCATATCGTAATGATCGTAACCAATTCTTTTGCCGGCAAAATCGTTGCGCAGATTTGCCCTGTTTTCATCTGTTTCTTTGATTTTATCTTCAGCCTCCTTTGCACTGATACTAAATCGGTGTGCAACCGTTTTCTTTCTATCTTCCAGAGGAGCGGTTAATTTAACATGAAATGACTTTGGAATGCCGTGGGTTATAGAAGCACCGGCTCGTCCAATTATTACTGTATTGCCTTTTTTTCCAAATGTGTAGATAACTTCTTTAAGGGTGTTTTTTATGCGTCGTTCGCTTTTGTAGTATTTTTCCGAAAAAGCTTCCAGAACTTCATCGATTAATGAGCGTTTTTGAAATTTAAAGATATAGGCAATTTTTTCGGGCTCAACACCTAATTCCTTGGCGGCGGAATCCAATATCTCCTTGTTGATAACACGCCATTCGCCTGGCTGTTTCCCTTTCTTTTGTCGGGTAAGTTGTTCGGCTAATTTGTCGGAAATAATTTTTGCCGAACAACCCAGCTTTCTGGAAATTGTCACTACCGGCCCCGGTTCTTCTTTTATGGGGGCTTTTTGTTCGTGCTTGTATCGCTCCTCAAGGTATTTGGCTAAGATGTTATTCATAAGATAGTGGTTTTATGTTTAACAAATTACCAAAAAAAAAGGATTTTATCAAGAATCCTTAAAATCAGGATAAACAATATTACCTGTATGTTGTTTAACTATTAATTAAAAACATTAAACAATTATGCGATCGATATACACACTAAGTGCACGAACCTTATCCGGACACAATGTGTCGCTGAAAGCTTATAGCGGAAATGTGCTATTGGTGGTGAATATTGCCAGTAACTGTAGTTTTAGCTCGCAGTTGGGACAATTGCAGTGGCTCTATGAGCGTTTTCGTTCGCAAGGGTTTGTGGTGCTGGGGTTTCCCAGCGATCAGTTTCATCAGGAATTGGATGCGCATGAAGCCATAATGGTGTTTTGTAAGCGTAATTTTGGGGTTACCTTTCCATTGTTTGAAAAAGTGTGGGTAAATGGAAAGCATGCGCATCCGCTTTTTCGATATCTTACCTATCAGCAGCCTGCTTTGGCTGGCAACAGGGATATAAAATGGAATTTCACAAAATTTTTAATCAATCGTAAGGGAATTCCTTTCGCCCGTTATCCATGGTTTATTCAGCCCCAAAAAATGACTTCTGCCATTGAGGCTCTGTTGAAAGTGCCTGTACCGGTGAGTGATCTTGTACGTGGGTAACTATTTTCATGAGCCTTCATTCCCTTTATATAGACGTAAGTAAATAATGGTAAGTTATTGGGAATGAGCAGAGACTTTGTTAATTAAACGAATTTGCCGTTGGGCAGTCTATGATATGTGCAGAATTGCTATTTTTGTACAGAAAGAATACGTTTAATTAAAATTTTTCTACCGTGAAAAAAATTACCATCATCTTAATTGCATCAGTCATGGCCTTATTTTCGTGTAAGCCATCCGGTGAGCCAAGTGGGGATAACCCTTTGTTAGGCGATTATAATACGCCTTTTGAAGTGCCCCCATTCGAACAAATTCAACCGGAACACTACATGCCTGCCTTTGAAAAAGGAATGAAAGAACAAAAGAACAACATTGAAGCTTTAGTAAGTTCTTCGGAAGCACCTACTTTTGAAAATACTATTGAAGCCTACATATACAGTGGCGAGCTTTTGGATCGTGTAGCTTCGGTTTTTTACAGTGCTACAAGTGCCACTACAAATGATCAGATTCAAGCCATATCGGAAGATCTTTCGCCACTTATGTCGGCACACAGCGATGAGATTAGTCTGAATCCCGAGCTTTTTGCCCGTATAAAGGCTGTTTACGAGCAACGCGACGAACTTGATCTTACCGATGAGCAGGCTTTTATTCTTGAAAATATGTACAAGGGTTTTGTTCGTAATGGAGCAAATCTTTCGGATGAAAAGAAAGAGGAGCTGAAAAAACTGAACAAAGAGCTTTCAATGCTTACTCTTAAGTTTCGTAACAATGTACTGGCTGAAACCAATGCTTACCAATTGGTGATTGAGAATAAGGAAGATCTTGCCGGATTGCCCGAGTCAGTGATTGAAAATGCAGCCTCGAAAGCGGAAGCTGCCGGTATGGAAGGGAAATGGATCTTTACAACCCAGAAGCCCAGTATGCTTCCTTTTCTTCAGTATGCCGATAACCGCGATTTGCGTGAAGAGCTTTACAAAGCTTACCTGAACCGTGGAAATAACAATGATGAATTTGATAACAAGGATATTTTGTCCGAGGTTGTAAAGTTACGTGTGAAGAGTTCTCAGCTGCTGGGTTATAAGAACCATGCAGCCTATCGATTAGAGAATCGTATGGCCGGAAACCCCGATCGTGCACTTGAATTGCTTGAGCGTTTGTGGGATGCTGCATTGCCGGTAGCAAAAGAAGAGGCCAAAGCGATGCAGGCCATGATTGACAGCGAAGGCGGCGACTTTGAGTTGGCCTCGTGGGATTGGTGGTACTATGCCGAAAAAGTACGCAAAGCGAAATTCGATCTTGATGAGAACGAGTTGCGTCCATATTTCCAGTTGGCCAATATGCGTGATGCTGCTTTTGATGTGGCAAACAAACTCTTTGGTATTACTTTTACTCCAATAGCTGAAATTCCGCTTCCTCACCCCGATGCGCAGGCATTTGAGGTGAAAGAATCCGATGGTAGCCATTTAGGTGTATTGTACATGGATTGGCATCCCCGTGCCAGCAAAAAAGGCGGCGCATGGTGTGGCGATTACCGAGGTCACCAAGTGAAGGATGGTAAAGAGATTACCCCCATTGTAACCATTGTATGTAACTTTACCGAGCCCTCAGGCGATGCTCCTGCATTATTGAGCCCCGATGAGGTGCAGACACTTTTCCACGAGTTTGGTCATGGTCTGGACGGGTTATTTGCTGAAACTTCCTATCCTGCCAGCTATATTGCCTGGGATTTTGTGGAGTTGCCCTCACAAATCATGGAGCACTGGTCAATGCACCCAGAAGTATTGAAAGTGCACGCAAAACATTACAAAACAGGTGAAGC
>JAWOEH010000039.1:0-42108 GCA_046482855.1 Bacteroidales bacterium
GAACGAAATGGCAATAAATAGTATCTTTACAAAACCATGAAACAAAAGTACACCTATCTTCTAGTAGCAATTGTGTGCATAGCTATGGGGATTGTGCCTCTTTACGCGCAACCTTTTGGCGGTGGCATTAAAGGTGGAATAGCCTTAACACAGCTCGATGGCGATGCCTGGGGAGGCTATCATAAGGCCGCACCCACCATAGGCATTTTCTCCTATACCGAAATTGGCAAACAATGGCTGGTGAGCGGGGGTATTGAATACATGGAGAAGGGGAGTGTTGCCAATAAACAAACACCTGGAGTGTATTACGAAAGCCGCCTGCAGTATGTACAGATGCCTGCCTGGCTCACCTATCAGTTTGCGTCACGCTGGGGCCTGGACATGGGCCTTTCCATCGGCTATTTAAAGAGTGGTGAGGAAGATAAGGACGGATTTGGTTTGGTGCCTGCCAGTCCTGCCTTCAACCAATGGGAGTTTAGTGGGATAGCCGGCTTGAACTTTGCCTTTACTCAACGGTGGGTAGGGGAGCTGCGCTTTCACTACTCTGTGTTTCCGGTTCGTTCGCACCCGGGCGACCAAACCTACTACCTAAATAGAGGGCAATACAACAATGTACTGGCAGTAAGTGTTCGCTATTTGCTGGCAACAGTCAACGATTTTTAGAAACCCATGTAACAAACCTGAAGTGGAGCAAACAAACAAAAAAAATACAGCAATGCGAATTATTCTTGCCGTTGGAGGAGCCAGCGGTAGCATCTATGCGCAACAGCTTGCCTACGAACTTAGTCACCATCCGCGAGTGGGCGAGGTGGCCATGGTATTATCCAAAAATGCTGCAGCTATTTGGAAAGATGAGCTGGGAACCGACGATTATTTGCGTTTCGGGTTTACGCACTATCGGGCTGACGACTTCTATTCGCCACCGGCTTCTGGTTCATCCAGGTATGATGCCATGGTGATTGTTCCTGCCTCCATGGGGCAAATAGGGCGCATTGCCCATGGCGTTTCTGATAATTTGATTGTTCGTGCTGCCGATGTGATGCTGAAAGAGCGCCGCAAATTGATTGTAGTGCCGCGCGAAGCGCCCTATAATCTCATTCATCTGCGGAATATGGTTACCCTTACCGAAGCTGGTGCCATCATTTGTCCTGCAACACCTTCTTTCTACAGCAAGCCCGAATCTATTGAACAACTTGTGGCTACTGTAACTCACCGTATTCTCGATTTGCTTGGATTGCCCGTAGCTACCTTCCGCTGGAAGGAGGATTAATTACTGGCATAGGCCAGCGAAGCCACGCTTACAGTTGTGTGCTCCATGCTCAGAAGTGTTTGTGCGCACGCTTCAAGAGTGGCTCCTGTGGTTATCACATCATCAACCAAGAGAATATGGCTGTTGGGACGCTGTTGCTGAATGGCAAAAATCGAAGCCACATTTTTCCATCTATCGAACCGGCCTTTTCGGGTTTGTGTGGGATTGGCCACTGTACGAATAAGGATGCCTGTTTCTACGGGTACCTTTAAGGTTCGTGACAACCCTAAGGCTATCCATTCGCTCTGATTGTAACCGCGCTTCCTCATTTTTTTGGGATGTAGCGGTACCGGAACAATGCAATCGGGGAGATCTTCCCAATATTGTCGTAACTCAGCCCCCAATAGTTGCCCTAAAACCAGGCCTATCTCTTTCTTCTGGCTGTATTTAAAACTATGCATCAATTTTTGGTAGCGGCTACCTTTTGTGAAATAGAAAAAGGAGGTGGCATATTTTAGCGGAACACGACCCCAGAAAATTTGCTGGATAATATTCTCCGGGTCATTATGAAACCGGGTTCGGGGAATATCTGTCAGGCAGGTGGTGCATAGGTATTTTTCCTGACTCACCAGCTTGTTTCCACAAACTAAGCACGCTTCAGGAAAGATCAGTGCCAATAGTCCTTCCAGATAACTTCTCATGACTTAAGGCTTTTTGGTAAGTTACAAAGATTTCGATTTACTTGCATAATGAACATATGTTCATTATATTTGTCCCAAGAAACAAAAGGATATGCCACGACCAAAACGCCAACGACGAATGAGTTCCCCGCCCCTGATGAAAGGCTTTAAGCCCATTGGTGTTCCCATGTGGGAAGTACAGCAGGTGCAACTGCATTACGAGGAGTATGAGGCCATTGTGCTAACCGATTATCAACGTCTTTCGCAAGCCGAGGCAGCTGAAAAAATGGATGTTTCGCGTCCTACTTTTACGCGTATTTACGACAGAGCCCGGCAAAAAATGGCACAGGCACTGGCCGAAGGTGCAGGCCTGTATATTGAAGGAGGCGAGGTGTCGTTTGACAAGGAGTGGTTTCGATGTTTATCGTGCCATCATGTGTTTACGGCTCCTAAAACCGGCCAGGTTGTTTGTCCGCATTGTAAGGCAACGGATGTGCAGCACATAAATGCCCAATTCGAAACCGAACAGAAGCGAGGTGCGCACGGAAAAGGTAGGGGGGCAGGACCGGGCGGACGGTGTTATTGCCCACAATGTGGCCGGGAAGAGACGCACAAGCGTGGTGTATCATGTAACAGGCATCGATGTGGAACGTGTGACGTTCCGTTACAACGAAAATAAACAAGTAAAAAGGAGGATTTATTATGCCAGGATTAAATCGAAAAGGACCCGCTAATGAAGGGCCCATGACAGGAAGAAGAACAGGCTTATGTAACCCGGAATCTCCTTTGCGTAACAAACAGGGAGAAACACCTGAACAGACCGATAATCGCCCATTTGGCGTTGGTTTAGGTTTGGGGCGAGGAGGCCGTGGACGCGGTAATGCCCGTGAGGAGGGACTGGGCCGTGGTCAGGCTGCCGGACGAGGCAGAGGCCGTGGACGCCGTAATTTCTAAAGTAACTTACGAGGATGTCCAAAAGGGAAAATTGTTTTAACTACTTATGGCCCTTGTTTTATAGGGTGAAGTAGCTGCAAATCAAACCACCTTTTAGAGGTTGGGGCAAAGCCTGATTTTCATATCTTTCTTTGTCATGTCTTTTTGGATATCCTCATTTTATATGTTTTATTTAATAAGATAAACTGATGGAGAAAATTGCAATTCCTGCAATCAGCGGACAATTAAGTGCTCATTTTGGACATTGTGAGCGATTTGTTTTTTATACAATCGAAGATGGTAAAATTGCTAAGGAGGAAGCGTTAGCTCCCCCTCCTCACGCACCTGGTATTATTCCTCAATGGGTGAGCGACCAGGGTGCCACACGTATCATTGCTGGTGGTATGGGACAAAAAGCCATTGAGCTGTTTAATCAGCGTGGTGTTGATGTACATGTGGGGGCACCTCTTAGTGCCACTGAGGAGATTGTGGAGGCTTTTCTGAAAGGAGAGCTGGACACTTCTAACAATTTATGTGACCATTAAACCAATATCGGCGTCCGAAAAGTCAACCGTTTGCCCATTATTTAAAGCGTTTAGGCGGGGTTATCCGGCTACTCTTTTGATAGGGTCAGGTTACCGGCGATTTTTCTGGCTGCCATGGGATTTATGGATTATAGATGCCTACAATGTATGGCCCGCAATTTTGGTGGGCTTATTGGAAAAAGTGCCCTTCAGGGGTCGGAGAAACGATCGCGTATACAGTGGTTTTATGAGTACTTAAGCACTTTGCCTGAAGAGGCTATAGCCCCGGATGTCTCAGCGAAGATTTTTCGGTACTTCCGGGATCAACAATTGGATAGAAACCCTTACGCTGCAGAAAAACTGAAGTACAATCAACTGTTGTTGGACCGCTATGATGTCCTCAGGAGTCAAATTGTGGCGCATAATGATCCTTTTGATAGGGCTTTGCGGTATGTTTTGGCAGGAAATATCATCGATTTTGGAGCTCACCAATCTGTTGAGCTGGAAGAAACACTGACCAGGGTTGTTGAGGCCCGGTTTGATAGGGACCATAGTTCCGCGTTACGGAAAGATCTTTCCGAAGCCAAACGGATTTTATGGTTGGGTGATAACGCCGGCGAAATTGTCATGGATAAGCTTTTTATCGATGCCCTGGGGCTGAAAAATGTGGTATACGCTGTACGTGGCGCCCCGGTGATTAATGATGCCACTTTGGAGGATGCGGCTTTTGTTGATCTTGCCAAAGTAGCCCATGTAATTGCCAATGGAAACGATGCTCCATCCACCCTTTTACATGCTTGTAGCGAGGAGTTTTGTTCGGTTTTTTACGATGCCGACATAATCATCTCCAAAGGGCAGGGAAATTTTGAAGGGTTGATGAATCACAAGGAGAAGCGTATTTATTTCTTGCTTATGGCAAAGTGCCAGGTGATTGCCGAAAAGCTGGCAGTGAGCAAAGGAAGTTTTGTTGTATTTTGTAATCAATCAGAGAATGCCAAAGATAGCTATAGTTAGCGGAAAAGGAGGTGCCGGAAAAACAAGTGTAAGTGTAATGCTTGCAAACTACCTGCAGAAAAAAGACCTTCCGGGTTTGCTCATCGATTTGGATGTGGAGGAACCCAATGCCCGCTTATTTTTTCAGGGGACAAAAACCGAAACGCATGTTAAGTATAAACAAATTCCCTCGTGGCAGGCCGATTTGTGTACTTTTTGTGGCAAGTGTACAAAGGTGTGCAACTTTAATGCCCTGGCCATGTTGCCTAATCAGCTTTTGGTTTTTGAGGAGCTTTGCCATAGTTGCTACGCCTGTACTGAGTTGTGCCCCACGCAAGCTTTGCCCATGAAGGATAAAGAGATGGGGGTAATGAATGTATATGAAAACAGCCATAGCCGGTTAATTGAAGGGTGTCTGAATATTGGTGAACAGCAAGCTGTGCCCTTAATCAAGCAGGTGAAAGAAGACGGGGAGAAGTACGCACCTGAACAGGCTTATATTCTTTACGATGCGCCTCCGGGCACCTCTTGTCCGATGATTGAAGCCGTAAAGGATGCTGACTATATTTTGCTGGTTTCCGAAGCTACCGCCTTCGGCTTAAACGATATGCAGATTACTGTTGATACCCTGCGGGAGTTGAAGAAGCCTTTTGGTGTACTGGTGAATAAGGCCACTGAGGAACAGAACCTGATTACCGATTTTTGCGAAAGGACTGCGGTACCCATTATTGCTTCTTTGCCCTACAGCCAAAAGTTTGCCAAAGCCTATGCTAAAGGAGCGCTTGAGGAGGGCATGGATGCATCGCTAACCGATGCGCTGGAAACGATTTATCAACACCTAACAACAAAAATGGCTGTTTCATGAAAGAGATAACTGTAATTTCGGGAAAAGGAGGAACCGGTAAAACTTCGCTGTCGGCAGCATTGGCTGCACTGATGGGGAAACGTGCCGTGGTTACCGATTGTGATGTAGATGCCGCCAACATGCACATTCTCATGAAGCCGGTTGTTCATGATGAGCAGCCCTTTAAGAGTGGCAGCGAAGCTGTTATCAATCCGGAAGCTTGTACGCGTTGTGGAAAGTGCAAAAAAGTCTGTCGGTTTGATGCCATATCCATTGTGAACCAGGCCTATACTGTGGATTCCATTGCTTGTGAAGGGTGTGGGTATTGTGCCAACATTTGTCCTGCCAATGCCATTGTTATGGAGCCAATTGTGGCCGGAACGCTCTTTCGCTCTACCTCACAGTATCAAAATAGTTTTGTTCATGCCCGACTGGGTATTGCGGCTGATAATTCGGGGAAACTCGTTACCGAGGTTCGCAATCGGGCAAAGAAACTGGCGCAGGATACTGGTGTAGACTATTTATTACATGACGGCGCTCCGGGAGTGGGGTGCCCGGTTACCGCTTCGGTTACCGGAGCCGACTATATCCTGATGATTGCCGAACCTTCGGTTTCCGGATCGCACGATGTTAAACGTGTGTATGAATTGGTGAAGCAATTCTCCATTCCTGCCGGAATGATTATTAATAAACAGGGGCTGAATCCTGAAATTGAGCAAGAGTTGGAACATTTCTGCGCCGAGAAGAAAATCGACTTTATTGGCACCTTGCCCTATAGTTCTGATTTCTCCAAAGCTATAAATGCCAATCAAACAATTGTTGAATACAGCCCTGTATTGAAAGAAAAGATGGAACATATATTTGCCCATCTGAAACAAAAAATAGAAACTATTTCTGCTTAAGCGAAACGAAAATTGTAATCTTATGAAAGTTGTTATTTCTGCACACGGAGAAACCAAAGAGAGCAAAATGGATATGCGCTTTGGACGAGCAAAGGGCTTTATGCTTTTTTCTGACGAAACCGGAGCATTTGAATGGATAAACAATGAGGAGAATACACGTCTGGATCACGGTGCAGGTATTCAAACTTCTCAGTTGGTTGCTGCAAGTGGAGCCAATGTTGTTATTACCGGACATTTGGGACCCAAAGCTGAAGCTACCCTAAAAGCTGCCGGTCTGGAGGCTTACCAAGGGGTTGAAGACATGACCATTGAACAGGCTGTTGTGGCCTTGAAAGACGGGGAGCTAAAAGCGTTGTATTAACCCCGATTAGTGGGAAATGAGCCTGCAATACGGCATCCTGTTTTCTGAAGGAAACAGGAGCATTCATGAAGTATTCCGGCTAAATTGTTTTCTGGTTTTCTGTTATAGGCAGCGTGTCTTTCTAAAAGAGAGCTTGCTGCCTTATTTTTTTCCTTCCCATTCGGCATAGAACTCGTTCAGAAATTGTTCCATAAAGTGGTGCCGTTCTTGTGCTATCGCTTTTGCCGTATCGGTATTCATTCGGTCTTTCAGTAACAGCAGTTTTTCGTAAAAGTGGTTAATGGTATGGCCCGTGCTGTTTTTGTATGTTTCGTAGTGAGTATGGTTTTCCGGCAATTCATTGGGCTCGTAGATGAGGCGGTTGTGATGGCCTCCAAAGGCAAAGGTACGTGCAATGCCTATGGCGCCAATGGCATCGAGACGGTCGGCATCCTGCACAATTTCGCCTTCGCGGGTTGCCATGGGCGTGGGAACACCCGCTCCTTTGTAGGAGAGAGTTGCTGCAATTTGTAGCACCTGCTCTCTGTCGCCCTGTTTTAGCGGGAGCTCTTCCAGAAATGCCGATAACCGCCTGAGGCCTTTCTCCTGACTGCCACCGTTAAGCTTTGCATCGGCAATGTCGTGGGTTAATGCGGCAATGCTGATTATGGTTTTGTTTCCGCCTTCGGTGTGTTGCAATTGGTCACTGAGTTTCCATACCCGGTAAGCGTGCCACCAGTCGTGCCCGCTTCCTTCGTGCGCTAATTCCTGCTTTACAAAGTGTATTACCCGCTCTAACATAGGCTCCGATTATTTTCTTTTTGTACCTCAAAATTACGCATAGCCATTTTGTTATCAAGTGTTAAATGTTGTCATTTTCGGAAGATCTTTTCGAAAGATAACGGTTTAATTCACATCTTTGTAAGTATCCATTTTATAACAAAATTTTTGTAACGGAGCCGAAGCGCTCCCTATTCCTAACGTAACCTAAAAAAGATGAAAAAACTTATTCTCCCTTTGAGCGTTCTCGTGCTCTTGGGTTTTACTTCTCTTGTTGCTAAAGGTCAACAAGTTGAACGGTATCAATTACCCAATGGACTGACCGTTATTTTGAATGAAGATCACTCTGTACCCGATGTATTTGGGTTGGTTGTTGTAAAAGCGGGTGGAAAAGATGACCCTGCCGATGCAACGGGCATGGCTCACTATCAGGAGCACATGCTTTTTAAAGGAACCTCTCAGTTGGGCACCACAAATTGGGAGAAGGAGAGACCTCACATCGACCGGATTTTTGCCTTGTATGATGAATTAGGACAAACAACCGATGAAACCAGACGACAGGAGATTCAGGAGGAGATAAACAAAGAGTCGTTAGCGGCTAATGAATATGCCGTACCCAACGAGCTTGATAACGTACTGAAGCAGATGGGCGGGAAGCAGGTAAACGCCAATACCAGCCCCGATCGGACGGTGTATTTTAATTCCTTCCCGCCTAATCAACTGGAAAAGTGGATGAAATTGTACGCACATCGCTTTGCCGATCCGGTGTTTCGCTCATTTCAGGCAGAGCTTGAGGTGGTGTATGAGGAGAAGAATTTGTACAACGACCAGTTTATGAGTCGACTTTTTGAAACTTTTCAATACCATTTTTTTAAGCACCATCCGTATGGCCAACAAACGCTTATTGGAACGGTGGACGACTTAAAAAATCCATCGCTAACCAAGATGTTCGAGTTTTACAAAAACTATTATGTTGCCAATAACATGGCGCTGGTGCTCTCGGGTAATTTCCGTAGTGGGCAGGCCAAACCTCTAATTGAGGAGTACTTTGGAGAATTGTTGGCGGGTGATCTTCCCGAAAAGAAAAACTGGGAGGAGAAGCCCTTTAATGGCCGCGAGGAGGTAAATGTACGTATGAGCCCTGTGAAATTGGGGCTGCTGGGTTATCGAACAGTGCCTAATGGCCATCCGGATAAAGTGGTTATGGATGTAATTGGCAGCCTGATGAGCAATGAAAATCAATCGGGCTTGCTGGACGAATTGACCGTGAATGGCGATTTGCTTTATGCCGGATTGATGCCACTGCCCTACAACGACCATGGCGCAACCCTTTTGTTTTACGTGCCAAAATTAATTGGCCAGAGCCATAAAAAGGCCGAAGAGTTGGTCTTTGATAAGTTGCAGGTGCTAAAGTCCGGTAAATTCGACGATTGGCGATTGCAAGCAGCTAAAAATTCTCTCTATATCAACTATCAGAAGAGCATGGAAGATCCGCAATTTAAAGCCTTGAATCTGGGGGAAGCTTTTGCCAGTAACCAGTCATTGGAGGAAGTATTTGCCTATCCTGAAAAGCTTCGGCAAGTTACCCATCAGGATGTGTTGCGCGTGGCTAATGCCTATTTTGGTGAGAATTATCTGGCCTTGCAATCGAAAATGGGAAAGGATAAACCAGAGAAGATTGAAAAACCTGATTATGCGCCTCTGGTCAAAAATAAACAGTCGCAATCGGGTTACGCTGCTGCCTTGGAAAGGATGCCGGTAATCGATTTTGAGCCTGATTACGTAGATTTTCAAGAGAGTGTGTATCGGGCCCGGGTACAGCCGGGAGTTACCCTTTTGGCAAACAAAAATGAGGTAAACGATATCTTTGAGCTGACCCTGCGCTATCAGGTAGGCGATCAAACCTTAAAGATGCTGCCCTATGCAAGTTCTATGATGAATTATGCCGGCACTGAAACAATGACGGCACAGGAACTTAAAAATGCTTTTAGCCAGCTAGGGTGTTCCTATGCCATCTACTCCAACGACGAGAGAATGGACATACGTGTTGAAGGGATGGAGGCCAACCTGGAAAAGGCACTTGCACTTATTAATGACTTAATTAGCACACCCACCCTTGAGGAGAGCAAACTGAAAGTTTTACGGGAGGAGGAGAAAGCATCACGAAAAATGGAGCGATCGGAGCCCGATAATGTTGCAGATGCACTTTTTAGTTATGTACGTTATAAGGATGAAAGTAGCTACCTGGATCGGCTAAGCTGGAAGGCGATTAAGAAACTGGAGGTACAACCCTTGCTGGATGCATTTTCTGAAGCAGTACAGTATACCTGCGAAGTGCATTTTACAGGAAATACCCAACCCGAGGAGCTTACAGTTTGTTTGCAGGAGCATGTACCCTTTGCGAAGGCGCCTAAAAAGGGGATCTATCCGTATAGCAAAGATCTTCAAAAATATGCTTCCAATACTATCTACTTTGTAAATAAGAAAAAAGCAATACAGAGTAAGATCTATTTCTTTGCCAATCAGCCCGAGTATGATATTTCGCAACAACCGGCTATTGATGCCTTTAACCTGTACTTTGGCGGAGGGTTTTCAGGGCTTGTTCTGCAGGAAATCCGAGAGTATCGGTCCTTGGCTTACAGCGCCGGGGCTTACTATGTTACGCCAGGCGAAATGAACAAACCCTCGGCCTTTATCGGGTATGTGGGCACGCAGGCCGATAAAACGATGACGGCGTTGGAAACTTTTATGGATCTGGTGCGTGATATGCCTGAGAAAACCCAGCGGATGAAGATGATTCGTGAATACCTGGTGCAAAGCTCCCTTACCGGGCGACCTGATTTCCGTCAGCTAACTTATTCCATTCGCGATTGGGAATTGAAAGGATATGATACTGACCCCACAAAAGTGAAAGCCCAACATTATGCCAATATGCAGTTTGAGGATATTGCCTCCTTTTACAGGCAAAACATAAAGGACGCACCCATGGTAATTGCCATTGTTGGCGATAAGAAACGCATCGATATGGAAGCCTTATCGGCTTTTGGGAATGTGGTGGAGGTGAAAGAGAAAGATCTTTTTCATTAAAATTACCATATCGCCATACTTCTGGTAGTTTCACTTACGAAACGCAAAATTAATTTCCCCTGCCGGTTTTGGCAGGGGAAATTGTTTGCTGTTTTTTGTAAAGAATGCTGCTTCCTTGTTATAGAACTCACCTAATTGCTCAGTAAGTATGGGCGTTGCTTTATTCTGAGAAGTACGCATCAAGTGTCCACATGCATACTGTAACATGTTCATTTTCGTTATAGGCATTGCGGTTAAATTCCTTCAATACCTCCAACATCTCTTTTGCCTGCTGATCTTCCCGAAACTGCATAATGAGTGCCGAATTGTATCCGGGCCAAACAGGTGTGTTGAACCTGGGCATGGCTTTCAGGGGGCGTGCTAATACCTCCTCGATGAGTTGATACTCTTGTATGTTCTTTTCTTCTAAGAGTTTGGTTAAGGGTTCGCGAACGCTTACATTAAAGGTACAATAAACAATTTTCATAATCAGCCATGTGTTTTTTTCGACGATTTGATGTGAAAAGCACTATAGATAGTAGGTACCAGAAATAGCGTAACAAGGGTTGACACCAATAGTCCGCCAATAATGGTAACGCCCAGAGGCGAGTACATTTCGCGTCCCATGCCTTTTGACAGGGCCATGGGCAGCATGCCCAAAATGGTTGTGAAGGAGGTCATCAGTACCGGGCGCATACGCGAACGCCCCGCCTCAATAACGGCCTCAAATAGCGATAAGCCTCGGGCGCGCAGTAGATTTGTATAGTCGACCAATACAATGCCGTTGTTTACCACAATACCCATTAGCATAATAACCCCAATAAAAGTTGTAACACTAAGGGTTAAGCCTGTAACAAAAAAGGCTGCAATAATCCCGACAAAGGTAAAGGGCAGGGCAAACATGATGATGAACGGATCTTTAAAGGACTCAAATTGTGCTGCCATTACCATGTATACCAAGAGAATGCCGATGATTAAAATCAGGTACAAATCGGAAAAGGATTCGCTTTGTTCGCTTACTTGTCCGGCAACTTTTACGTCGAGTTCCTGTGGGATATCAGCTTGGCTAATAATGTCTTGCACTTGGTTTGTGGCCTCGCCCAGCGATATGCCTTTCAGGTTACAGCTGACTTTCACGATGCGTTGCTGCGATTTATGTTGAATTTGCAGCGGACCTGTTCCCGGCGTTATATTGGCAACCATATGCAAAGGTACTTGATCGCCCCGCAGGTTGGTAAGTACCAGGTTGTCGAGCATCTCAATGCGATTTCGGTAAGCGGGTGCATAGCGGATGTTTATTTCGTAATCTTCCCCTTCTTCGGTAAACTTGCCCGCCTCGGTTCCATAGATGCTTTGGCGAACTTGCGAAGCAATCATGGCCGTATTGAGCGCCATTGCTGAAGCTTTTTGCTTATCCACGAGTACCTGCATCTCCTGTTTGCCCTCATCAATGGTGGTTGTGATGTCTGTGAGTCCGGAAATGGTTGCCATCTCTTCCTTCAGCTTTGCGGCCCACTTGTTTAGGGTGCTAAAATCATCGCCTGTTATCTCTACTTCAATGGGCTTTACATTGCCGGTAATGGCTTCGGAGATAATACTCCCGGCAGTAATTTGAAAGCTATTGATTTCAGGTATCCGGTTCAAATAGTAGCGAAGATCCTCGCCAATTTCTTTTGCGCTTCTCTCACGCTCCTCGGGCAGCACAAGGTGCCCCAGTATGGTGGAAATATTCTTGCCCTCTTCAAATCCTACCGATGACAAAGTGCCATCTTCGGTTTGGCCGGTAATCGACGACAAGGTTGATGGGATGAGCTCGGGCACCTCGCGGCGGAATATGTCCATAACTTTTTGTGCCACGCTGTCGGTTTTCTCAGCACTGGTGCCTACTTCGGTTTCAATAACAATGGCAATGTCACCGGCATCGAACTGGGGTATGTAGTCGGTTCCCAATTGTTTGCCACCCCAAAGGGTAAGCAGGAAAATGATGAGGGCCGTTACTAAGGTTTGCCATCTGTGGTGCACTACCCAATGCAAAATTCCTTTGTAAGCACCTTCCAACTTCTGAAAAATCCGCTCACTCCAATTGTATATTTTGGTACGTTTCTGGTTGGTGTCTTTTTCTTTGCCTTTTATCAGTTTCGACGATAGCATGGGGGTTAATGAGAGCGAGGAGATTAACGACGCCACCATTGTTACAGAGGTTAAAATGGCCAACTGTTTAAACAAAATGCCAACCACGCCTCCTACAAATATCATGGGAATAAAAACCATCAGGGTTGTTGCGGTTGAGGCTGTAATGGCTGTTCCCATTTCGCTTGCGCCAAAAATGGCTGCCTGTTTCGGGCGACTGCCTTTTTCGATGTGCTGCATAATATTTTCCAGCACCACAATGGCATTATCCACTACCATGCCAATGGCAATAACCAGTGCCATTAAGGAGAATATGTTGATGGTAAAATTGCTCAGAAACATTACCACAAAGGCTATGATTAGAGCAAAGGGAATGGTAAGGAATACAATGAGGCTGCTACGCCATTCCCTCAGAAAGAGGAACACGATAATGGCCACAAAAAGTAGCGCCCACCAGATGGTTTCGGTGAGGTTGTTAATGGATTGCACAATGAGCTCATCGGTGTTGATGATTTCAAACATCTCCATGTCGGGAGGCAGGGTGTTGCGAATTTCTTCCACCTTGGCGCGTACACCCTCAGCTACTTCTAAGGTGTTTACGCCGCTCTGTTTTTGTATCATCATGGCTACGCCAAGGCCATTTTTTGAGCGTGCCAACTCATCTTTGTCTTTAAAACCATCTTCAATTGTGGCAACATCTTTCAGCCGGATAACCTGATCCTGAAAATGGACTAAGGCAATATCTTTTATTTGCTCCAGCGAGGTAAATTTTCCGGGAACTCTTACGGCAAAGTCATTCTGACCTACGGTAATGCTTCCTCCGGGAATGGTTATGTTCTCAGCCTCTAATACGGTTGCTATTTGTTTTATGGGAAGATGATAGGCCTGCAATTTGGCGGGGTCGATGTTGATTTTAATTTCGCGTATGGGCTGTCCGATATAGATAACCGAACCCACGCCCTCTACTTTTTTTATGGGGTTGGCCACCTTATCTTCAATAATTTCATTAATGCCCTGATAATTTTCCTGAGCACTTACCCCATAAACCAATACCGGAAAAAGCGAAGAGTTGATTTTGTAAATTACCGGACTATTGGCGTCATTGGGCAAGTTGCGTTTGGCAAGTTCAATTAAATCGCGTGCATTATTGGCTGCTTCGGAAATTTCGGCATCCCATGAAAACTGCAGGGCAATAAAGGAAACATTCTCCTTTGATGTGGAGGTGATCTCCTTCAAATTTTCGGTTCCAGCCAGAAGCTCTTCCAAGGGTTTTGTTACCTGCTCTTCCACCTCTTCGGCCGATGCTCCTGGGTATACTGTCATTACGGTGAGCGTTGGCAGCTCCATCTCAGGCATGATGTCCAGGGGTAAACGAACCAACGATACCAGGCCTAAAAGCAAGATTGCCAAAAAGGCCATGGCTGTTCCTACGGGTCTGTTAACGCTTAGCTTTGGTAATTTCACGCGGGATTGTATTTAGGTTGTGAACAATTGGTTTATCGGGTATTTACAATGCTTCCTTAAGGGTAACCTCCGCACCATCGGTAAGCTTGTTTTTGCCGTCCAGCACAAGGGTTTTATCTGCTTCTATACCTTTAATTATCAGGAATGATCCGCGGGTTTCAACTCTTTCCACTGGTTTGCGGCTTACTTTGTTATCGGTAACTACAAACACATAGTCGTTTCCTGTTCCCGGCTGTCGGTATATGGCATTCATAGGTATCTGGATGCCTTTTTCTTCGGGTAGCAATATGCTGATCTTGGCATACATTCCTGGTTTGTATCTATACCCGTGATTTGGAAGTTCTACAAATGCTTTCGCTGTTCGTGTCTGGGTAGAGAGAATGGGCTCGATGAATTTTATTGTGGCCTTTAGCAACTCTTCGGGAAAGGCATCAAAGGTTACTGTCGCGTCCATGTTTTCGGAAAGATCAGGAAGATCTTTCTCGTTTATCTCGAATTTTACCTTTAGCGGATGTAGCTGCATCAGTTGAATGATTCCGGAGGTCATTGAATAGCCAGCTTTCAGGCTGGGAGAAAAGAGGTAATTTTCGCCCTCTTCCACTAAATGATCGACCACTATCCCCGGAAAGGGCGCCTGAATCCGGGCATTTTTTTGCATTAAGGCCTCTTTTGCCTTTGCAGCTTCATACTTGGCTTTCACATGGTCGTAGTCTTGTTGGCTGATGCTCCCTTTTTCGCGTAGGCGGCTCACTCGTTCATAATCCTTCTGCAGGGTTTGAGCCTCAATTTGTGCCTGAAGAAACATCTCGGCCGAAAGCTCTACCAGAAGCTCGCCTTTATCAACTTGCTGTCCCACGCGGGCATGAATTTTTTCAACTTTCCCGGGCAGGCTGGTTCCCAGGTTCGCTTCTTTATAAGGTACCGCTGTGCCATTGAAGGTTTTTTGAGGTCGGTAGTGTAGGCTTTTACTTTTTGCCACCGTTACCGGAGTGGCTAAATCCTCTTGCTTTGTGTTTTCCTGCTCCTGGTTATTGCAGCTTGCTAGCGTGCAAAGGATACAAATGGATAGAATCAGTCGTTTCACGAGGTAATGTTTTTGGGTTATTTAGCAATATTTTTTTTGTAGGGTACTATATCTGCCTAAGGATGTACTTCCTGAGGCTCAGCAAGCGTCAACTTTCCTTTAGCCTTCAGCAGGTTTGAGTAGGCCAGGTGTACATCGGCCTGTGCTTCGATTTTTTCGGCATACGCTTCCTGCCAAAGCGCTTGAGCTTCCAATACCTCTGTTGAGTTAACCAGGCCCTCCGAAAAATTGTCGCGGGTGATTTCCAGATTTTCATCGGCTTGTTGTAAGGAGGAGGTAGTTAACTCCAGTCTTCTTTGGGCTTCTTTCAGTGTAAAGCTGGCTTTGGCAATATCTACTTCTATCAGTTCCTGTACCTCTTCATATTTTGCTTCTGCTGCTTGTTTCTCAAGCTTTGCGGCCTGTAAGGTATGCCTCTTTTCTCCCCAATGATATATTGGTACGGTCATCATAATGCCCACATTCCAATCGCTTCCGAAGGTGGTGGAGAGACCATCATAAGGATTGGGGTTCATGAAGGTGTAGTTGGCCGAAAGTACAATGTTGGGAAAGAAACGCGCGCGCATGAGGTTTACTGCTCCGTTGGCAATATTGATCGATTGATTGGCCATCTTTAGCTCCGGGCGCTTCGTTTCGGCTGACTTGGCAGGGGTGTTCGGAATTTTTTGTGCTGTTGTTTCTAGCATTAATGTTGTATCAAGCGGTACGCCTAAGGTTTGATTCAGTGCCATGCGGGCAAGTTCCAAGCCGTTCTGCGCTTTGGTAAGTTGTAGCAGAATGGAGTTGCGTTTTACCTTTGCCTTAAGTACTTCGTTTCGGGTAATGATTCCCTCCTCCAGCAGATTTTCCAGATCGTAGATGAGGGTATCAACCATGCTTTTATAGGTTTCGGTAAGCTTAACTTTCTCCTGAAGGGAAGTTACCTTCCAGAAATACTCATCCGTCTGAAGAATCACTTCTTGTATCGTCATCTCCTTTTTGGCTTCGAAGAGTGTTGAGGTACTTTCGGCAATATCTACTAATGTTCTGATCCTTCCTCCTGTATAGAGTGGCTGAGTAATACCCACATTCATTAAAAATAGATTCTGCAACCCAAAGGATACTTCGTCTTTGGGAAGATAGGCGTATTGTTTAAATAGCGGGTTTCCATCCTCGTCCAACACTGGCACCTTTTGGCCTAAGAAGTCTTTGGTAACCACCGCCTCCTCTAATAATGCGGGATCGGATTGTAAGCTGGCAATTCCATTCTGGTAGGCTTCATGTGGCACTACAGGGAGGAAAATATCCTCATTAAGCAGGCTGAAATCCTTATTCGTTCGTAAGTAGCCCCCGGTAAATGAGGCCTTTGGAAAGTGTTGTGAACGTGCCGATTTCGAAAGAGCCTGCAAAGCCTGATGGTGAGCATCAGACTGATGAATCTTCTTATTTTGTTCAACTGCCATTTTTCTGCATTCCTGCAGTGTAAGGCTATTATCCTGGGCAAGCCCTGCCGTAACAGCTAGTACCAGAAGTGTACTGATGATCCAGGTTCGCATAGGGTAGGTTAACGTTTTAGTATGCCGTGAAATAAAATATTTACTGTTTGGTCCAAGTGTGCTTGTAGTTGCTGCTCAGAGATCTCTTCGCGAAGAATTAATGCGTGTTCAAGGCCTTTAAGCGCATTCACGATAGTTATAGCTGTAAACTTTGGTTGGGTAAGCTGAAAAACCTGCTTCTCGACGCCCTCTTCTAATATTTTTTGGAAGGTGGCTTCTTCATTCTTATCGATATTTTTACGCAAGCCCTCGGTAAACGCCAAGTTGCTCAAGTAATCACTTTTTAACAGGGCGTAGTAATTGGCAAACTCTTTCAGGTAGGCCATGCGAACGTGTACATACTCTTTCAGCTTTTCAATAGGGCTTATGTTTCGGGATATCACTTTTTCCTGGAGTCGCTCTGCCAGCACCGCAGCTTCGGCTTTAATTACTGCAACAAACACCTCTTCCTTACTTTTAAAGTAGTAATAAAGAGAGCTTTTTCCCATGTCAGCTGCCTTGGCTATTTCATCCATGGTTGTTTTCTTAAATCCATGGGATGCAAAGATTTTTCCAGATATTTCAATGATTTTTGCGCGTTGGCGCTTGCGTTTCTTAAGTATTTTCTCGCTTGGCATTTCTGTTTGTTTAATTGTCAATCAAATGTACGAGATTCTCTTCGGAGTTAGACTAAAAGAGTTACAAATTCTAAAAAAAAATGTTTAATGATCAGGAGATAAATTCGTAGTATCTATTTTTCGGAATCAGCGCTTTGAGCTGTTTATTACCCAGAAAACCTGTTATTGTCCTGGAATCGAAATAATTTAGAGGCTCAGCATATATTTTACCAGGCTATAGGTACAAAATAAATAGATGTCAGGGCTGCGAATTTACTTTTCCATTGCTTTTACTAAGAGGAATTAAGGGCTAATGCCTCTTTTCTTAAAAGCTTGAATATGTATATCCGTTTTTGGACCTGATTTCATTTTGATTTTAACTTCGTTGAGCTCCGCTCCGCTTCGCTACGGTTCTTCATTTACCCCTGGCCCTAAAGCCTGCCTGTTCGGTAGGCAGTGGGCACTTCAACGCGCAGATATAAAGACGTGGGCAGGATCCCTTTAGCCTGTAGCGATTTATCGGGATAATTGAGGGGTAGTGCGTGGGCGTGAAGGAAATTAGAGCAGGTGTTTTCCTCTCTTCTCTTCGTTCGTCCTTTCTTCTTTTCGCCTGCCTGCCGCAGGTAGGCCTGCCTGCCGCAGGTAGGCTTCATGAACCTGGCCATAGGTGGCAATCCGGATAGTTGAAGCGATTGATTTCTGCCTATTCAAAACACAGGGCGTTGTCCTGTGTTTTTGCTTATGGCACCTTCGGCGCCTTAGTTTTTTGGAAATCAATCGCTACATTGGCTCTGCTTTAGGTGTAAAATCGAATAACCATAAAGCTTGAATGTACTATTCGGGTTCATTTTAGCTGTGAAAAAAGGATAAAAAAACCTGCACAGGTTTGTGCAGGTTGAACTTATATTATTGTAAAGCTATTCTACTGTTACCGATTTTGCCAGGTTTCGGGGTTGATCCACATTGCAACCTCTGAATACAGCAATGTAATAGGAAAGAATTTGCAATGGAACAACGGTAAGCAAAGGTGCTAGTTCCTCCATCGTTTCGGGAATTTCAATTACATGGTCGGCCATGTGTTTAATCACTTTATCTCCCTCATTCACAACGGCAATTACAATTCCTTTTCGGGCTTTTACTTCCTGAATATTGTTGACAATTTTCTCGTAGGTTTTGTCTTTTGTTGCCAGAACCACTACGGGCATATTCTCATCAATCAGGGCAATGGGGCCGTGCTTCATCTCCGCAGCCGGATAGCCTTCGGCATGGATGTAGGAGATTTCTTTAAGTTTGAGGGCTCCTTCCAGGGCTACCGGGAAAAGATACCCTCTACCCAGATACAAAAAGTTAGTTGCTTCTTTGTATTTTAAGGAGATTGTTTCGAGTTCTTTGCTCAGGAGTAAGATCTTCTCGATTTTTGCCGGAATTTCTGAGAGCTCCTGAATCAAGTCAAGGTATCGTTGATTGTCGAGCGTATTACGTTTTTGTCCAAGAATCATGGCTATCATGGCCATAACGGTAACTTGGGTAGAGAAGGCTTTGGTGGAAGCCACCCCAATTTCGGGTCCTGCATGTGTGTATACACCGGCATCGGTTTCCCTGGGTATGCTACTTCCCACTACGTTACAAATACCTAAAACAGTTGCACCCGCTTCTTTAGCCAGCTTTATGGCCGCCAGAGAGTCAGCTGTTTCGCCACTTTGGCTGATCACCAATACTACATCATCGGGGTGGATTACCGGGTTACGATAGCGAAATTCGGAAGCATATTCCACTTCCACAGGTATGCGGGCTAAATCCTCAATGAGGTATTCACCTACCAGTCCGGCATGCCATGATGTTCCACAGCCCAGAATGAGTATGCGTTTAGCAGCTAGTAGCTGAGGCATGGCATTATAGAGCCCTCCCAGATGAACTGTTTGTTTATCGGGGGAGATCCGCCCTCTGAAGGTGTCAAGAATAGAGCGCGGTTGTTCAAATATCTCCTTCAGCATAAAATGGTCGTACCCATTTTTCTCTATCTCACCAATCTCCAGGTCAATTTTCTGAATTTTAGGAGTAAGCTTCGTGTTTTTAATGGTTTTGAGAACCATTTCCTCCTTACCTAAAATAGCAACATCGTTGTCGTTCAGGTAAATAACACTTTTTGTGTGCTCAACAATAGGCGTAGCATCCGAAGCAATATAGTATTCATCTTTACCTACGCCAATAACCAACGGGCTGCCACGTCGGGCGGCAATAAGTTTATCGGGTTCATCTTTGCACATAATAGCCAAACCATACGCGCCAACAACCTTGGAGAGTGCCAAACGTACGGCTATTTCTGCCGAAACTTTCCCTTTCAGGTATATGTATTCAATTAAGTTGGCAAGTACTTCCGTATCGGTTTCTGTTTCAAACGTGTAGCCTCTGTCGCTAAGCTTCTCTTTCAACCTGCCATAATTCTCAATAATTCCGTTATGGATGAGGGTGAAGTGTCCATATTGCGACTGATGCGGATGCGCATTCACATCATTGGGCTCTCCGTGTGTCGCCCAACGGGTGTGTCCGATACCTACCTTGCCTTGAATATTGAAATCTTTTGCGTAGGTCTCAAGCTCGGCTACTTTTCCTTGTTTTTTGTAAATATTAATGCGTTCATCCAGTAACGCAATGCCAGCAGAATCATATCCTCTGTACTCCAGCCTTTTTAATCCGTTTATCAATATAGGATACGCCTGCTTATCGCCTATATATCCAACAATTCCGCACATATCAGTATGTTAATGTTTTGTGTAGGTGATGATCACTTTGGTTTCCGCTCCGTTTAATATTGCCTTGTTGGGTTGTTTATAATCCGATGCAGGAAAGATAAAGAATTCTTTATTTTCCTCTTTCCCATTAAGTACATCGGTAACATATCGGGTAATATTGAACGTATAAGTGTCGTTGTCACTATTGAGTCTTCCCCCAAATAGACTAGAGTTCTCATTTTGATCCCGAATGGGGACAAAATTTCCGCTTTCATCCTTACTGTAGAAATAGAACTGTGAAGGAGGCGTATAAAGATCCTTTACGTAGTTATCAACAATTGGCATTTGCAATTCGGCTTTTAGGATTGCGTAGCTGCTGTCAGCGGCATACTGTTCCAAATCCGGAATCTTGAATTTCGACTTTATTCCGCCCAGTCCCTGAATATGAAAAGGGTCATCAATAGCTGTTTCGCCATTGGTCTTAGCCTCTTCGATAGCAGAGCCTGTATAGTCATGCTCAACCGTGTAGAGGTGATAAGCCCGGCTGGATAGTTCGTAGTCATATTGGTATGTGGTATCTTTATCATCCGCGGGATCATGATAGAACAAACGAACCCGATTGAGGTTTACAGTTTGATTCAGATTGATTTGATAGATGCCGGCATTGTTTCGTGGGTCGGCAATTTGGCAGTAGATACCCGGAAAATATTTAATAAACGAAGAGTCGGATTGCAGTGACTCCTCACCGGCGAACAGAAACTCGGCAAATTCATCGGTTAAAGCCACAACCAATGTCGAGTCGTCCTTAATGGTTGTCCCGGTAGCAATGCTTTGCGGGTCGTAGTAGGGGGCCATGTCAAAATCTGAATAATAAAGGGTATCGCCCAGTTCCTGGTTAAGTTTATGTACCTGAATCTCCTGATCGGGTGTGTTTCCATAGGGTACATACGAGATCCTGAGTTCTGCGGAATCAACAATTGCTCCTTCCGGAAAGATGTCTTCTGCACTGGTCGCGTTTATAACCAACGTTGAGGCGAAAGAGGCCTTTGTTCTTCCTACCAACTCATTTTGCATGTGGCCTAAAAAGACGGTCTGCTGATTATAAGAAATAAATCGGTTGGTATCCGTAACGAACGTCTCAACAAGTGATAGGGTATCTGTTAAAACATGGTATTTTTCTTCCTCCGTAATTAATTCTTGTCCTAATGGGCTGGTTTTTTCCTCACAACTCTGTAGCCCCATCGTAAGTATAAAAATAAGGAGCCCTCCCACAAGGGCAGGACTACTTACCCAAAATTTGGTCATAGAACGCTGAATAGGCGTCAATATAGCTTTCTTCATCATGATAATTCAAAACTGGTTTTTCACTCTCTTTAATTAAACTGCCAAGGTTATTATTTATTTTCTCACTTCCAAAGATTATGCCATCAGAATTCTGTATGGCAAGCCTGGAAAGATTTTCAAAGGATGGCTTCTTTACCAATTCTACATCTTTGTTGTTAATGCCTTCGAATTTTATCTTTTGGGCAAATTTCGGGTCTAGTTCGCCTGGGAAGTCATCGTCGTATATCGAATACACTATTTTCGTATCGGAAAAGGTGGGTTCATCGTTATACGCTTTTTTTACATATAAAGGAACAAGGCCGGTAAACCAACCATGACAATGAATAATATCGGGTGTCCAGCGTAATTTTTTTACTGTTTCCAGCACTCCGCGAGCAAAAAATATTGCCCGTTCATCGTTATCTTCAAAATAGGTTCCCTCGTCATCTTTGAAGATGGCTTTTCGTTGGAAGTAATCCTCATTATCGATAAAATACACCTGCATACGAGCTGCTTGAATGGAGGCTACCTTAATGATAAGAGGATGATCGGTATCGTCAATAATAAGGTTCATTCCGGAGAGGCGAATAACCTCGTGCAGTTGATTCCTTCGTTCGTTTATTTTGCCAAATCGGGGCATGAAAGTCCTGATCTCTCGACCCTTCTCCTGAATTCCCTGTGGCAAATAACGCCCCATCTTCGACATATGCGTCTCAGGCAAATAGGGGGTTATTTCTTGAGAGATAAATAATACTTTAGTACTTTCCATTTATCCTGGTGTTTAATTTAATCTACGCAAAATTAGTAAAAATAAAAAAAATCATCAACTTTTGCATTCTGCCCGTGTTCTATTCATGAGGCTTTTAATCAAAAACTCAAGCCATTTTCTTATGATTATATGTCAATCGTCAGCTGATCTGACTGCGCATTTATCTCCGATACAAGCCGCTGGCTCTACCGTTGGCTTTGTTCCAACAATGGGTGCGCTACACCAGGGGCACATCTCTTTGTTAAATTGTGCAAAAAAAACAACCCATTTTTCTGTGGTGAGTATTTTCGTGAATCCTACCCAATTTAACGATCCTGAGGATTATGAAAAGTATCCGCGAAATGTGGAGCACGATCTTCAGAGGTTGGAGGCTGCAGGATGTGATTTGGTGTTTCTTCCTTCGTATGAGGATATCTATCCTCAAGGGCCTGTTGAGAAAGCGTATGATCTGGGCGGCTTAGACCTAGTTATGGAAGGCCCTATGCGACCCGGGCATTTTAACGGAGTTGCTATGGTGGTTCATCGATTATTTCAATTGGTGCACCCTTCGGATGCGTTTTTTGGCGAGAAAGATTTTCAACAACTTGCCATCATAAAATTTCTTGTACGTTCATTACAGTTGAATGTTACAATACATGGCTGCCCGATTCTTCGGGAAGCAAATGGATTAGCCATGAGTTCGAGAAATGAGCGTCTTACACCTGAGCAACGCGAGAATGCTGCTGCCATTTATGCTAGTTTGCAAATTGCCCGGGAGCATTTGCAAGATTTCACCTCCGCTAAAGAGATTAAAGAGTTTGTTGTAAACAAAATAAATGAGAATCCGTATTTAGAAGTAGAGTATTTCGATTTGATCGAGGCGAATACCTTGCAAGAAATTAATAGGATGGACGAAGCCATTGAGCCTGTGGGGTGTGTGGCTGTTTATGCAGGAAGTGTTCGCCTAATCGATAATATTCGATTTTATTCTTAGTTTTGCACCATCAAAATTTGTTATTGGGCTATGAATATTGAAGTTGTAAAGTCGAAAATACACAAGGTTACCGTAACGGAAGCGAACCTGCAATATGTTGGAAGCATTACCATTGATGAAGATTTGATGGAAGCGGCTAATATTATTGAGAATGAGAAAGTACAGGTAGTAAATATCAACAATGGAGAGCGACTTGAAACTTATGTGATTAAGGGAGAGCGAGGAAACGGCCAGATTTGTCTGAATGGCCCTGCTGCCCGAAAAGTTGCCGTTGGTGATGTGGTGATTATTATCTCTTATGCCTCACTCGATTTTGAGGAGGCCAAATCGTTTAAACCCCGACTGATTTTTCCTGACATCGAAACAAATACAGTTGTTTAATTGAGGCGTAAACTTACGCAGGTTCTGCAATTTATTGTCTTTTTAGGTGTAGGTATAGCCTTATTATACCTTGCTTTTAAGGATATGGATTTTCAAATGCTTTGGCAGGATCTGAAATCGGCAAACTATTTCTGGGTAAGTCTCTCTTTACTTGCCGGAGTAGTTGCTTACTGGAGTCGGGCTGTGCGATGGCGTTTGCTCATAGAGCCTTTGGGACATAAACCTCCCTTGAGCAGCGTGTTTTTTGCCGTCATGATTGGGTATCTGGCGAATTTTGCCTTTCCACGTATTGGCGAAGTTACCCGCTGTGGGGCTTTGGCCAAATCTCAAAAAATTCCCCTTGATTCCTTATTGGGAACAGTGATCATTGAAAGAGGATTCGATCTAATTTGCTTGATTCTCTTATTGGTAATTATATTATTGGCTAAACTTTCTACTGTTGGTGGGTTTCTGTATTCAGCAATTTGGGTACCGCTGCAAGATAAATTCATATCCATACTGGCTATTGGCTTCTGGTGGTGGATGGGAATTGTTTTGGCTGTTGCTACAGGCATCTGGATCCTCTATTTCCTAAGAAGAAAAGTACGAAAGAGTGCGCTTTACTTAAAGCTGAGGAATATTTTTAAAGGGGTTGGCGAAGGTTTGCGGACCATTGCAAAGATGAAGAATCGCAAAAAGTTTATTTTGCATACCTTCATCATTTGGGGCTCCTATTACCTTATGACCTACCTGGTTTTCTTCGCCTTGCCCTATACTTCTATGCTATCGCCTATTGATGGGGTCTTTATTTTGGTCGTTGGCGGTATTGGGATGAGTGCTCCGGTGCAGGGAGGTATTGGTGCTTATCACTGGCTCGTATCGATGGCATTAATGCTTTATGGCGTTACCAAGGAAGAAGGGTTGGTGTATGCAACCCTAAGCCATGAAACGCAAACTATTTTGGCCATCATTTTAGGGTTTATCTCCATTATTGCTTTTTGGTATCAACGAAATCATGCACAACTCAAGCAAAATTCGTAGTTTTATCGTGCAAAATGATGGAACTATGGATAAACTTGAACGAATTAAAGCTAAAATAATTCCCGCAACACGATGGGAACTGCTTGATGCTCATTTAGCCTTTTGGCAATTCAAACAATTAAAGATAGGTTTTACCAATGGATGCTTTGATATTTTGCATCAGGGACATGTGGCCTATTTGGCACAAGCTGCTTCGCATTCCGATATATTCGTGGTGGGGCTCAATAGCGACGCATCCGTGAGGCGATTAAAAGGCGCTCAGAGGCCTTTGCAGGATGAGAGTTCTCGCGCAATGGTATTGGCTGCATTGGGGTTTGTGGATGGCGTAGTGCTTTTTGAGCAAGATACCCCTAACGACCTTATTCGTTATCTTATGCCCGATGTACTTGCCAAAGGTGCCGATTATACCAAAGAACAGGTGGTAGGTGCTGATATTGTTGAGGCCGGAGGTGGTCAAGTAAAACTTATCGATTTGGTTGAAGGGTACTCAACAACCGCAGTCATTAATCGTATGAAATAAGAAGTAAGGAGTTCTCTATGGCAAAAAAGGCGAAAACGGTATATGTATGCCAACAATGTGGCTACGATTCTCCAAAGTGGATGGGCAAATGCCCGGCTTGTGGCGAATGGAATACCTTGGTAGAACACAAAATTGCCACGAACCAAAAGGCTCCGTCAACTCTTCAACAGGAGTTGCAAAAACAACAAAAGCCACAACCTGTAGGAGCTATTCAAACTTCGGAGTACCAAAGGATATCCACAGGGATTGAAGAATTTGATCGAGTGCTGGGGGGAGGGCTTGTGCCGGGTTCGGTGGTGTTGATTGGCGGAGAACCCGGAATTGGAAAGTCCACTCTTGCGCTACAAATGGCGTTGGGTATAAAGAACCGGGTGCTTTATATTTCAGGAGAGGAAAGTGCAGAGCAGATAAAGTTTCGTGCCGATAGAATTGGTTTGCAGGATAGCCCCTGTCATATTCTGGGCGAAACTTCTGCTGAGAAAATTCTGGAGCAGACCAATGACTTTAAGCCTGAATTGCTTGTTGTTGACTCAGTACAAACCATCTTCTCCGAAGCTTTGGAATCTGCCGCCGGTACAGTATCACAAATACGTGAAAGCACGGCTTTACTCTTGCAATATGCAAAACAAACGGCCATCCCGCTTTTGCTTATCGGACATATCAATAAAGAAGGAAGTATTGCCGGACCTAAGATTCTGGAGCATATGGTGGATGTTGTATTGCAATTTGAGGGCGATCGCCAGTTCTTTTACAGGATCCTACGTAGTGCCAAAAATCGTTTTGGCCCCACTTCGGAAATTGGCATTTTTGAAATGGTTAGTGCGGGTTTGAAGGAGATTCCAAATCCTTCGGAGATTTTGGCTTCACAGTCGGGCGAAACATTAAGCGGCATGGCTGTGGCCTCGGCTTTGAATGGCAGCCGACCTATGCTGATTGAGCTTGAGGCTTTGGTGAGTACAGCTGTGTATGGCACTCCCCAGCGTACCACTTCGGGTTTCGATACGCGTAAGTTGGGTATGTTGTTGGCCGTTTTGGAGAAACGCGCGGGTTTTCACCTGGCGCATAAGGATGTCTTTCTTAATATTGCCGGCGGCATAAAAATTGATGATCCGGCGTTGGATTTGGCTGTTCTAGCTGCAATTCTCTCTTCCAATATGGATCATGCCATTGGAAAGTCTGCCTGTTTTGCTGCTGAGGTAGGTCTTACCGGCGAGATACGTCCTGTTCCGCGTATTCAACAACGAATTGTTGAAGCCCAGAAACTGGGGTTTAAAAAAATATACATATCCTCCTATAATAGGAAAAACCTTGAAAGTGAGTATGATATACAGATTATTCCGGTTTCGAATGTCGCTGACCTGGTGAAAAGTCTATTTCGATGATAAAGCCAGTACCCCCCGTAATAAAGGTAGATGAGCTTTCCTTACATGTGGGCGATTTCCGTTTAGCACCGCTTTCTTTTACTATCCGCCCTGGTGAATGCCTGGGCGTGGTAGGTGAATCGGGGTCCGGAAAATCATTACTGGCCAAAGCACTTGCGGGGATCTTACCGAATCAGGTAACGATGCATGGTTCGTATGTCTTTTATAAAGATTCGGAAAGATATCTTATTGAGTCGAAGAACTCTCCGTATTTTACTAAACTAAGGGGGAGTAGCGTGGGCTATGTGTTTCAGGAACCCATGACCGCACTAAATCCCGCTATGCGCTGTGGAACACAGGTTGATGAGGCTCTAAGGAGGCACACTTCTTTATCTGCGAAAGAACGCAAGATCAAAATTTTGGAGTTGTTTGAAGAGGTACAGTTGCCAATACCTGAACAGGTATATCAGAAATATCCACACCAACTTTCAGGAGGTCAACGCCAACGTGTAGTGATTGCCATGGCCATGATTACTCGTCCTGCTTTGTTAATTGCAGATGAACCTACAACTGCGTTGGATGTAACCGTTCAGGACAGTGTGGTGAAGCTTTTTCGTACGCTGTTAAAGCGCTACAGACCTGCTCTGTTGTTTATTTCGCATGATTTACCGCTGGTAAGTCAATTGGCCGATACTTTATTGGTGCTTGAGAAGGGAGAGGTGCAAGCTTATGGATCATTACACGAGGTTCTGGAGGAGACAAAATCGGTGTACACCCGGCAGCTTATTGCCAATGCTCCTATTTTTCAACCGCAGCTTTATTCTAATAGGAAAGGAGGAATGCCCATCCGGCTAGTGGTAGCAGAAGGCATCGAAAAAAGTTATGTGCAGGCAGGACTGTGGCCTTTTCGGGCCAGGCAATCTTTTCAGGCACTGCATCCGATTTCCTTCACACTTAATGCCGGCGAGTCGGTTGGGATTGTTGGTGAATCAGGATCGGGAAAAACCACATTAAGCAGGGTGGTTATGCAGTTATTGCAGCACGACAAGGGGCAAATGCATTACTACAACAGGGATGGAGAAATACTTAAAAGCGGAAGTAAGCGTTTTCGGAAACGCATACAATTGGTATTTCAAGATCCGATGGCTTCGCTTAACCCGGGAATAACCGTTGCGGGAACGTTGAAGGAAGTGTTGAAGATTCATTTTTCAGCGTTATCGGCCTCGGAGCGGGGCGAAAAAGTGCGACAGTTGTTACTTCAGGTGGAGCTTGATGAATCGTTCCTGAATCGGTATCCGCACGAACTCTCGGGAGGGCAAAGGCAGCGCGTGTGTATTGCCCGTGCTCTGGCGACTGACCCGGAAATATTGATTTGCGATGAGGCGGTATCGGCTCTTGATGTCACCGTACAATCGGGTATTATAAAGCTGCTTGCTGAACTACAGCGCAAACATCAGTTAACGCTGTTGTTTGTCGCGCACGATTTAGAAGTTGTGCGTATGCTATGTGAGCGTGTAATCATTTTAAAAGAGGGGCAAGTAGTGGAGAGCGGCGAAACAGAGGCTATTTTTCGCAATCCGCAAACAGCCTATACCCGGAAACTATTGGCATCCATTCCAAAGCTTAACGCACCCGAGTGGATGCGTTAAGGCCTATAGCGTTATCAGAGGTTGCTGGTTAAAAGAATTCATTTTCGATATTCATCATATCCTGTTCTTCTTCGTCGTCGTTACAATCTAAAGGAATGTTGAAATTTATCGGGCGTTCGAATTTGTCTTCGGGCGATGCATATTGATAGAGGGTACTGTCGTTATAGACCTTTTGCATATAGAGTGCCCAAATGGGCAATGCCATATTGGCGCCCTGACCCAGGCCAATGTTTTTAAAGTGGATGCTTCGATCTTCACCACCAACCCAGGCCCCGGACACAAGATTTGGCGTAATGCCCATAAACCAACCATCTGAGTGGTTCTGTGTGGTGCCTGTTTTGCCTCCAATCTCATTAAACATTTGGTATCTATTTCCAAGCCTGACTCCTGTACCCTTTTTTACTACTCCTTGTAATAGGTCTGTCATTAAAAAGGCGGTCTCTTCGCTAAAGATTTCGTTTTTCGAAGGGGTAAACTCCTGCAGGACATTGCCATTACGATCCTCGATACGGGTTACAAATATTGGGGTTGTATGAACTCCCTTGTTGCTGAAGGTTCCGTAGGCGCTTACCATCTCGTAAAGCGTAATATCTGCGGTTCCCAGAACAATGGAGGGTACCGGATCGATGAAGCTGCTAACGCCCATTTTCTCCATCAAATGAACTACTGCCGACGGATTGAATTGCTTGATTAGCCAGGCTGAGATAAAGTTTGAGGAGTGTGCCAGCCCCCAACGCAGGGTAACCATTTTGCCCTCCATATCACTGGGTCCACTATTCCTTGGCTTCCATATGGAGTCATTTACATAGAATGTGGTAGGCACATTAGGCACTTTATAACAAGGCGAATACCCCTCTTGCATGGCAAGGGTGTACATAAAAGGTTTTATTGTTGAGCCCACTTGTCGCTTACCCTGAACTACATGGTCAAACTTAAAATGTTTGAAGTTGGGGCCACCCACATATGCTTTTACATAGCCGTTGTGTGGGTTGACAGAAAGAAAACCGGCACGCAGGAAATGTTTGTAGTAGCGAATGGAATCCATAGGCGTGAGGGTGGTATCAATTTCCCCTTCCCAGCTAAATATGCGCATATCCGCAGGTGTATTGAAAATCGTACGAATTTCGTCCATCTTGCGACCGGCCCTTCTTAGTTTTCTGTAACGCTCGGTGCGGCGCATGGCCAATTCCATACTGTTGTTAATTTCTTCTTCGGTAAGATCGGAGAAGGGAGCTTTTGTTCTGCCTGCCTGTTCTTGATTAAAGGCAGGTTGTAAGTCTTCTCCAAGATGCTCTTTTACCGCTTCTTCGGCATATTGCTGCATCTTAGCGTTGAGGGTTGTGTATATGCGCAACCCATCACTGTATAAGTTGTAATGGGTGCCGTCGGGTTTTGTGTGCTTCTTACACCAGCCAAAAAGAGGATTGGTAGCCCAACGGATGCTATCCTCCTTAAACTGCTGATAGGTAAAATACATTCTGCGCTCAGGCTTTGGGTGGTTAAGGGTTACACGCAGATGCTCACGAAAATAGGTAGCCGGTCCCTGGTTGTGATTTTGTACATTAAATTCAAGTTCCAGCGGCATGCTGCAAAGCGAATCTGTTACTTCATCCGAGAGATATCCGTATTTGTTCATCTGCGTAAGCACCACATTTCTGCGTATCTGTGATCTTTCCGGATTTAACAGGGGGCTATATCTTGTGGGCGCCTTAAGAACACCTACTAAAACTGCGGCCTCTTCAATTCTTAAGGAGTCGGGGGTCCTGTTAAAGAAGGTTTGAGCTGCCGATTTTATGCCAAAGGATTGTGCACCAAAAGGGACGGTGTTTAAATACATCACCAAAATTTCATCCTTGGTATAGTTTTTTTCCAGGTTAACGGCTGTTACCCACTCTTTAAATTTGGTTAGCCCCAAATTTGTATAGTAGGTAAGCTTGTTGTTATAGGTGGTTGTGTCTCGAGGGAATAGGTTCTTTGCCAATTGTTGGGTGATGGTACTTCCTCCTCCTGAGCCTGTTTGTCCCAGAATAATGGTTTTGAAAATAACTCGTGACAATCCCCGAATATCAATGCCCGAGTGACTTCTGAAACGAACGTCCTCGGTGGCTATGAGCGCATTTACAACATTGGGAGAGAGATCGTCGAAGCCAACATAAGTTCGGTTTTGGAAGAAGAAACTCCCCAATAATTGGTGATCTTCCGAAAAGACCTGTGAGGCCAGATTGTTTTCAGGATCTTCCAACTCCTTAAAGGTAGGCATCTCTCCTAATTTTCCCTTAGAGATAAGTGTGAATAATATAATCAACACTGCAATAGGGAGGATGAAGAGGCCCCAAAATAAGCGGACCCAGAATTTTGGTGTTGTTTTTATCTTGCTCATAGCTTTGTAATTCTCAATTCGGCGTAAAATTAATAAATAATTATTAGTTTAGATTTTTTAACTTGCAAAGGGAATATTTTTAATTTTGGGCAAATTTTAGCTTACAATCGAAAGAGTTTATACATGATAGAAAACCTGGTAATAGTTGAGTCACCTGCAAAGGCCAAAACCATTGAGAAATTTTTAGGCGATAATTTTCTGGTAAAGTCCAGCTTTGGTCATATACGTGACCTGGCTAAGAAAAATTTTGGAATCGACCTGGATAACGAATATTCGCCACAATATATTATTCCCGATGATAAAAAAGAGGTTGTTAAAGAACTGAAAAAGTTGGCAAAAGAGGCAAAGGTCGTTTGGTTGGCTTCCGATGAGGATCGTGAAGGAGAGGCTATTGCCTGGCATTTGTATGAAGTGTTAGAACTGGATAAGAAGGAGACAAGACGAATTGTCTTTCACGAGATAACCAAGGAGGCGATTCTGCAGGCTATTGAAAATCCCCGAGAGATCGATCAGCATCTGGTAGATGCCCAACAAGCCCGCAGGATACTCGATAGGTTAGTTGGCTTCGAATTATCGCCTGTTTTGTGGCGAAAGGTAAAGCCCTCGCTATCGGCAGGACGTGTGCAGTCAGTAGCTGTGCGTGTTTTGGTGGAACGAGAGCGTGAAATAATGAACTTCAAGTCAGAATCTTCGTTTCGTGTAACAGGCCAGTTTCTTACCGAAGGTGAACACACAATACAAGCTGAACTTACTAAGCGTCTGAAGGATGAAGCCACAACCAGGAAGTTTTTGGAGACGGCCAAGGATGCGCAGTTTTTTGTTAGCAGTGTTCAGAAAAAGCCCGGGAAAAAATCTCCAGCCGCTCCTTTTACCACCAGTACTTTGCAGCAGGAGGCCAGCCGGAAGCTGGGTTTTTCCGTTTCCAGAACCATGTCGGTAGCTCAAAAGCTATATGAAGCAGGTAAGATTACCTATATGCGTACCGACTCGGTAAATTTGTCCTCTTCGGCCATGGGCGCTGCTGCCGATATGATTAAAAGAGAATTTGGAGATACCTACCATAAAGCCCGCAGCTATCAGACCAAATCGAAAGGTGCCCAGGAAGCACACGAGGCCATCCGCCCTACTTATCTTACCAAACCGATGGTGGGTGGTTCGGAACCAGAGAAACGCCTTTATGAGTTGATTTGGAAACGTACCATCGCTTCGCAAATGAGTGATGCACAGCTGGAACGTACCACCATTAGGATTGAATCGGAGAGCCTCGATATTCCCTTTCAGGCAAATGGGGAGGTGTTAAAATTCGACGGCTTTCTTAAGGTCTATATCGAATCCACCGATGATGAAAATCAAGAGGAGGAGACAAAAGGACTGCTACCTAAAGTAAAGGAACATGAAGAGCTCAGGGAGGAGGGCATTACTGCCACACAACGTTTTACGCACCATCCTCCGCGATATACCGAAGCCTCCCTGGTGAAAAAGTTGGAAGAACTGGGTATTGGACGCCCTTCTACTTATGCGCCTACTATTAGTACCATTCAGAATCGCGGCTATGTGGTGAAAGAGGATCGACCCGGTGTTGAAAGATCTTATCAGGTATTAAACCTGTCCAATGGGAAGATCCGGTCGGCACAGAAAAAAGAGATTACCGGAGCTGAGAAGAAAAAGCTGTTTCCCAATGATGTGGGCATGGTGGTAAATGATTTTCTGGTGGATAATTTTGATGATATTATTGACTACAACTTCACCGCCAAGGTGGAAAACGAATTTGATAAGGTTGCCCAGGGCCAGGAGAAGTGGAATCGCATGATCGATCGTTTCTACAAGAACTTTCACCCTAAGGTGGAAGATACCTTAGAGAATACCGCTCGCAGTGCCGGAGAAAAAGTGCTGGGGGAAGATCCCAAATCCGGAAAACCCATAGTAGCCAAATTAGGACCCTATGGTCCCATGGTGCAAATTGGGAGTAAAGAGGATGAGGAGAAACCCAAGTTTGCAAGCTTGCTTCGTGGACAGCATTTGGAAACGATTACACTTGAGGAGGCCCTGAAACTGTTCGACCTGCCCCGGGAGGTAGGAGAATATGAAGGGAAAAAAGTGGTGGCTGCAATTGGTCGGTTTGGACCTTATGTACGTCATGACGGGAAGTTCGCCTCTTTAAAACGCGATGTGGATGATCCCCTCTCAATTACATTGGATAGAGCTATTGAACTGATTGAAGAGAAACGCGAGAAAGATCGCAATCGGATTGTTAAACAGTTTAAAGAAGATAGCGAAGTTGAGATCTTAAATGGCAGATGGGGTCCTTATATTAAATATAAAGGTAATAATTACAGGATTCCAAAGACCATGGAGGCGAAAGATCTGTCGTATGAGCAGGTAATGGAGCTTGTAAAACAGCAGGGCGAAAAGAAGGGTACTAAAGGCAAAAAAGGAACTACTAAAAAAGCTGCAACGCAAAAGAAAGCGACAACTAAAGCTTCCACAGCAAAAAAGAAAACCACAGCCTCAAAAAAGACAACAACGAAGAGTTCCACAAAAGGTACTGCAAAAAAGAGCGGAAAGACCAGCGCCACAAAAAGTACGAAAACAAAGAAGGATTAGCACATGGATTTTTCTTTATATTTCGATGAGCCGCAAATAGCCGGGCAACGTTTTCCTTTCGTCGAAAAAGCAGAAGCCTTGCAAAATAATGTGCAATGGGCATCTAGAGGTTTAACAGGAGCTCTTTCCGATATCCCTGTTATGCTTGTTGGGTTTCAGGAAGGGGAGCAAAGCGTGGCTGATGCCATTCGGGTTGAATTATATGCCTTGGCTAATGTGGCGGTGAAAATCCTGGATGTTGGCAATTTAAAATTGTTTACCAACCTGGAAGGGAGAAAGTACGCCTTGGAAGAGCTTTTGCAATGGGCAGCTGTAAACCAGATTACTCCTCTTTTTCTTAATGTCCCATCGGAGTTAGAGTATACTATTGCTAAATTTTATTTCGATGGGAAAGTGAGCCATTATGTAGCCTTGGATAGTACATTTCCTTTTCGTTTTGAAGAACATGAGTTCGTGCATAACCGCTGTTTGGAAAAGTTGCTGGCACAAGAGGGAAATCCTCTGGGTTATCATTATGTGCAGTTGGGACATCAGGATTATTTAACTTCTGTTGAAACGCAACAACAACTTTCCGAAAAAGTGGGGGAGCTTGTTCGATTAGGAGCTGTTCGTCAACGGCTTCAGGAGATGGAACCCTATTTTCGTCATGCCGATATCCTATCGGTCGATGCCAATGTTTTGAAATATTCGGAGTGTCCTGCACAGCAAGAAATTATGCCCAATGGGCTTTATGGGCAGGAGTTTTGTCAATTGCTCCATTATGGCGGGCATAGCATAAACTTGAAATCCGTTATGCTTCGAGGGTTGCAGTTTGGCGAGTGTGATAGGTTGTCGGCACGTCAATTGGCTCAAAGCATATGGCTCTTAATGCAGGCTTTTGGTGCACGAATAAGGGAAACACCTACAATTCATGATCCTTTATTTAAACGTTTTACCGTAACCATCGAAAATAGCCCTCACAGCTTACATTTCTACAAGAGTGACAGAACCAACCGATGGTGGTTTGAATTTCCTGCAAACAATAAAGAACATCTCTCAACGTTTATAGCCTGTACGTATAATGATTATTTACAAGCTTCGGAGAACCAGATCCCGGAACGATGGTTGCAGTGGTTTGAACGTTTGTCGGCAAAATAGAGTAATATCTAACTCACTGAGTGGTTATTATCGCGTATGCAAAAAAAAAATGGATGGATAGAGTAACATTTCAAGGGATTGTAAGTATAATGGCATTACGTCGATGGTTATTAACAGATTATTGTTGACAAAATTTGTATGGATCATATATTTTTACTTATTTTACCTTTGGTAAAAGTTGAATTTATTGAGGAAGCGACCATTTTAGCATGAGAAAGCAAACCATTATTTTATGCATGCTTTGGGTTGTTTTTACGCTAAGCGTAAAAGCACAACAAGATCCACAGTTTAGTCAGTCAATGTTCACGCAGTTTCAGTTTAACCCTGGTGCGGCAGGTAGCCACGATAAGGTTTGCGTAAATGCAATAAATCGACAACAGTGGATGGGGTTTGGAGAGGGTAGCCCAGTGACCTCAGCCTTTACAATAGATGCGGCAATTCGGCCGTTTGGCATTAATAGCGGGGTAGGCTTAACCATTATGCGCGATGAGTTTGGGTTTAATGATGATATTGGGTTGAAGTTAACTTATGCCTACCGCTTGGAGCTGAGTTCCGGATTGTTGGGTATCGGTGTGAGTGGGGGCGTTTATAATAAAAGCATAGAGGCCGAATGGTATGTGCCTGAAGGGGATCAAAGTTTAAATCCGGCAAATGATCCGGCGATTCCCGACAATGAAAGTGCAATGGCCATGGATTTTAATTTTGGTCTTTATTATTCAACCGAAAAAATGTATGTGGGTCTATCCTCCACGCATCTGAATGAAGCTCGGTTTGAATATGAAAAAGGAGAACCTATGTTGACACGACACTATTATGTTATGGCTGGCTATAATGTAATGCTTTCAAACCCGCAGTTTGAATTCATGCCCTCCTCATTTATTCAAACCGATGGTGCAACAACAGTTTTATCTGTTAGCGGGTTGTTGAAATACAATAAAAAAGTATGGGGAGGCGTTTCTTATAGAACCGATAATGCGATTACCGCGATGGCTGGTGTTACCCTTTTCGACTGGGTAAATGTGGGATACTCCTACGATTTTATCACCGCCACACCGCTCCGAAGTGTAAATGATGGCACTCATGAATTAATGTTAGGTTTTTGTTTTGATGTAAAGAAAGATAAAAGCCCAAAGAAATATAAAAGTGTAAGATTCTTATAGAGAAGAAAAGTTGTTAGTTAGCAAAATAAATATTGACAATATTATGAAAAAGTTGCTTGTTTTTGTCATTCTATTGGTAGTAGCCTACAGTTGTAAGAATTACAGCCCGGGTGAACTCACCGGCGTTCAAGGGCGAAAAGGCTGGTTCGAGCCCCAGCCCTATGGTATGGTTTTCGTTCCTGCAGGATCCTATAATATGGGACCTAATGATCAGGATGTTGCCTGGGCCATGAATAATTTTACTAAAACCGTAACTGTTGGTCCCTTCTGGATGGATGAAACGGAGATTACCAATAATGAGTACCGGCAGTTCGTACATTATGTCCGGGATTCAATTATCCGCAGGAAGCTGGGCGAAACCCTTGAAGATTTCTTGGTTACCGAAGATCAGAACGGGAACATTATTGACCCGCCCATTATTAATTGGGAGGCCGAAATTGATACGGAAAGCGAAGAAGTTATTGAAATTCTCAATGAGCTTTACTTAGCCGAACAGGAGCGTTTCTACCGAAGAAAGGAATTTGATACGCGTAAATTAATGTATGAGTATTATCAAGTAGATATGAAGCAAGCTGCTAAGAAGTCTAATCGATATGACTTTGAAACGCAATCTTATAACGGTACAGCTATTAATTCACAAGGTGAGCGTATGGAAGTAGAGGATCGCTCGGCGTTTGTTATTCGTGATGTTGTAAATGTTTACCCCGATACACTGACGTGGATTAGTGACTTTACTTACTCGTTCAACGAGCCCTATACGAACATGTACTTTTGGCATCCCTCCTATGATAATTATCCTGTAGTTGGAGTAACTTGGGATCAAGCTCGTGCATTTAGTATCTGGCGTACACAAACATTGAATAACTACTTGTATGCCGAAGGCGGAACCTTTGTTCAGGATTTCCGTTTGCCTACCGAAGCAGAGTGGGAGTATGCAGCCCGGGGAAATCTGGATCTTAACATGTACCCATGGGGCGGTATGTACACACGAAATAAGGAAGGCTGTTTTCTGGCTAACTTTAAACCCTTGCGCGGTCGTTATGCTGATGATGGTGGTGATAGAACTGTGGCCGTAGGAAGTTATCCGCCAAATGAATATGGCTTGTACGATATGTCAGGCAATGTTGCGGAATGGACGATTAATGCTTACGACGAGAGTGCTCAAGCTTTTATGCATGACTTAGATCCCGATTATCAGTATGATGCATTACCTGATGATCCTCCAGCAATGAAGCGAAAAGTTCTTCGCGGGGGATCTTGGAAGGATATAGGATACTTTCTTCAGAATGGTACCAGAACCTACGAGTTCCAGGATTCCGCTAAATCCTATATAGGTTTTAGGAATGTTCGAACCTTCCTGGGTTCTAATTAATAGAATTTTATAATATTTGTGGTATGTTGAGTATAGCAGAATTAACGCAGAGTACAGGTTGGAAAAAGTTCATGGGTAAGCTATATGGCCTTGGAGCCGCTGTAGTATTGCTTGGCGCTTTGTTTAAAATACAGCACTGGCCCGGAGGAGGAATGATGCTTACCATTGGTATGGGAACGGAGATTGTGATCTTTTTCTTCTCTGCCTTTGAGCCCCTGCACGAAGAAGTGGATTGGAGTCTTGTTTATCCGGAATTAGCCGGAATTGAAGAGGACAGTGATTATGTTCCTACACCTCGTCAGCGAGGCGGAGGAGGTGGAGGGACTGGCAATGGGCTTGATACAGCTGCCTTAGAACAACTCTTCGAAAATGCCGATATTTCTCCAGAATTGTTTGAGAAACTTGGCGAAGGGCTTAAAAAGTTGACACAGACAACAGAGAATCTTGGGCACATATCTAATGCTACAGAGGCCACAAATGCTTATGTGGATAATCTTCAGGCGGCTTCCGAAAGTGTGTCATCCCTTGCCGAAGGCTATAGTAAATCCGGCGAGCAGTTGCACTCCTCTGTTGAACAATTGACCGCTTCCTATCAAAACACAGCTGGCAAAGTTGCGCAAAGTGGCGAGCAATTGGCGGAACAGCTTCACCAGTCCAATGCAGGTATAGGGGAAGCCTATAAAGGTTTTGAAGAGGCCTTGAAAGTACAGCTAACTACATTGAATGACGGAACTAGTGGCTATCAGGAAAAGATAGAAGGTCTTAACAAAAACCTGTCAGCTTTAAATGCTGCTTATGAGATGCAATTAAATGCCACTCATGATCATGTTAAGTCCTCCGAAGAAATTTTCTCGGGTGTTGGCAGTATGATGGAAAATTTGCAAAGTTCGGTAGAGCAAACTGAGCTTTATAAGCAGAGCATGTCGCAGTTAAATCAAAATATCTCGGCATTGAATGCCATATATGGTAATATGCTTTCTGCCATGAATGTTTCAAATCAGCAAAATAGCTAGATAGATAAGTTGATATGGGTCACGGAAAAGAAACTCCCAGGCAGAAGATGATTGGTATGATGTACCTTGTGCTGACAGCTATGTTGGCACTCAATGTGTCAGCCCAGGTATTGGATGCTTTTCGGTTAGTAGATGAGGGATTAAAAACTACTACAGAGAACTATACAAAAAAAAATGAGGTGCTCTACGATCAGTTTGCAACCAAGTTTGCTGAGAATGAGGAGAAAGTAGGGCCCTATAAAGAGGCTGCGGATGAAGTTAGAGAGAGGTCCGAAGCGCTTTATCAATATATTCAGGACCTAAAACTTGAAATTGTTAAGGTAAACCAAGGACAAAATGAGGAGGAAAACGCAGCCATTGAAGATGGAAAAATTGTCAATGAAAAGTTAAAGGGTACCGACAAGGAAGATATTGCTACACGTATTCTCATTGGTGAAAGCTATAATGGGAAAGGCTATGACCTGAAAAATATGATCAACGAGTACCGCGAAATGCTGCTTTCCAAAGTAGATGAAGACAATATACGTGTTCGCAACTCGCTAAAGAACAATTTAAATACGGATGATCCAGAGCCGAGTGATACGGATCATAGCGAACAAACGAGTTGGGAAATAAAGCATTTTTCACACATCCCTTTAGGTGCTATTATGCCTATTTTAAGTAAGTTTCAGGTGGATGTGCGAAATTCGGAGTCTGAGGTAGTACAGTATCTGTTAAACCAGATTGATGCCGGATCTTTTGCTTTTAACAAATTGGAAGTGGCGGTAATTCCGAATTCCAGCTATATTATAGAGGGTAACCCTTATAAAGCAGATGTTTTCCTGGCTGCCGTAGATACCACTGCTCCGCCTAAAGTATATGTAGGGCAGTATGATAGTACACAAAATGAAGATGGGACCTGGGATTACGAAATGATAGGGAATTATGATTCTTTGGATGTGGTAAACGGGAAAGGAAAATTTGAAGTACAACAGCGCATTGGTCAACATACGTGGGGCGGAATTATACAGCTTATGGGACCTGATGGAAATTTAATTACCAAAACCTTTAAGCGCTCCTATCAAGTTGCAAAGCCGAATGTGGTGGTTTCTGCTACAAAGATGAATGTGTTTTATGTGGGTGTCGACAATCCGGTAAGTGTTTCTGTTGCAGGTGTCGCTACTGATAAAATACACCCCAGTATTACGAATGGTCGAATTCGACGGCAAGGGGATGGGAACTATATTGTTAATCCCCGTCGGCCCGGAAATAGCATTGTTACAGTAAATGCAGAAGTGGAAGGAAATATGACTTCCATTGGAACCCAGCAATTTCGTGTTAAGAGTTTGCCCGATCCTGTTGCCAAAGTGGCCGGAAAAAAAGGCGGTGATATTCAGAAAAATGTGTTACTGGCTCAGCAAGTGGTAGCAGCAGATATGGAAAATTTTGACTTCGATTTAACTTTTAATATTACCAGTTATACGATATCAACAACCGATCAAGGGGGGTATTTTATTGAAGAACCTATTGAAGGAAGTAGAATTACCGATAGGGCAAAAGATATGATTGATCAAGCCCGAAGAAATCAAAAAATAAACTTTGAAGATATACGCGCTATTGGCCCCGATGGGGTAGAACGAAAATTAGCAGCGATTGTATTTACAGTTAAATAAAGCCGTTACTATTATGAAAAAATTAATTGCACTAGTATTGTTAGGTCTTGTTTTTACCGTTGCAAGTCAGAAGACAACTGTTGCGCAGACGGTTACCGATAATATTTACGAAAAAGAGAATATTCCTGGTAAACGACCTGTCCCTTTTCGGGCACTGCGAGAAGCCGACATCCTTTGGAGTAAAAAGATTTGGCAAGTGATTGATGTACGTAAAAAGATGAACCATCCTATTTACTATCCCTTACAGGATATGGATGACCGCCGAAGTCTGATAAGCTTGCTGATTTATGGGATCAAAAATGAGGGACTTACCGCTTTTGGGGATGATGAGTTTAAAAGTGTAATGACCTTTGAAGAGGTGCAGCGAGCTTTCGATGCTCAGGCTCAAACTCAACAGGTAGAAAATGCCGAGGGTGAATTGGTCGAGGAAGAGATTGAAGGGGAGTTTAAGTATGAGGAAATTACTCAGTACGAAATTAAAGAGATGTGGTATTTTGATCGCCAACACTCTACTATGCGTGTTCGAATCCTCGGTATTTGTCCTATTCGTACTTATGTGGATCAGGAAACCGGGCAGTTCCGAAAGGCTAAAACTTTCTGGATCTATTTTCCCGAAGTGCGCCCTTTATTGGCACAACAAGAAGTGTTTAATCGAAATAACGATGCACAGCGTGTAAGTTTTGATGACCTATTTTGGCAACGACGCTTTGAGAGCTACATTGTACAGGAATCCAATGTGCATGATAATCGACCTATTGTTACCTACATGCAGGGAGTAAACAACCTTATGGAGGCAAAACGTATACAGCAGGAAATTTTCAATATTGAACACGATTTATGGGAATACTAGCGGCAAAATAAGTATATATATACATAAGGGCTGATCATATGATCAGCCCTTATTCGATTATAGCTATGCTTTAGCGCTTATAAATACTCTTCTCCAAACTTGTATTTTACATCGTTTACAAATTGCTTAATTTCCTGCTCATCCTCCTTCTTTACAATCATTAGAATATCATCGGCATCTACTACAATGTAATCTTTAAGGCCTTGTATAACAGCTAATTTGTTCTTAGGCATCTGCACAATGCAATTGTCCAGATCGTAGGCCAAAATCTTTTCGCCCCGCAAGCTATTTCCTCTGTCATCCAACGGTATATGCTCATGTAAGGAACCCCATGTGCCCAGATCAGCCCAGCCAAAATCTGTACAGTAGACAAAAACATTATCAGCTTTCTCCATGATTCCGTAATCAATACTAATATTCTTGCAATTATAGTAGGTATCCTCGATAAAGGCTTCCTCTTTTGAGGTATCATAAATACCTACGCCTTTTTCAAATAGGGCATCTACTTCCGGCAGGTGATCTTGAAAAGCCTTCATAATGCTTTTAAGCGACCAGATAAATATGCCAGAATTCCAGTAAAACTCTCCACTGTCAAAAAAGACCTTGGCTAATTCCTTGTTGGGTTTCTCCGTAAAGGTTTTTACCCGGTCGATGTTGGGATATCTTTTCTCGGGTTTCTCATTGGCAACCTGTATATACCCATAACCTGTTTCCGGCCTTCCGGGCTGTATGCCAAGCGTTAGTAAAGCATCCTTACCGTCAACAAAATCCAATCCTTTTTGGGCCACTTTTAAGAATACGTCTTCCTTAACAATCAGATGATCTGAGGGAGCCGTAATGATACGAGCCTGTGGATTCTTATTGAGAATTCTGTAATTAGCATAAGCGATGCAGGGGGCAGTATTCCGTCGGGCGGGTTCCAAAAGCACTTGCTGCTCACTAATATCGGGTAGTTGCCTGAGGATATCCTCTTTATAGGCTGCATTGGTTACCAGGTAAATATTTTCCACCGGACAAATCTTAATAAATCTGTCGAAGGTCATTTGAAGTAAGGAGCGTCCTGTTCCCAGAATATCAAGAAATTGTTTGGGTTTATCTTCTTTGCTTAAAGGCCAGAAGCGGCTACCTACCCCTCCTGCCATAATTACACAATAGTTATTCGTATTCATTGGATGAAGTTTTTTTGAGTAGACTAAATTACAAAAATTCTTAGGGTATGGAAAATAACTATGAAATTAGAAACTTTTACCTACTTCCCCCAAAATGGCCAATTTATTTGTAATTTAGCCCTAAAATAATTGGTGATGATGCAATTTTTTACGCACTTGGGGCGGTACTTTTTGTTTTTATACCGGGTTTTTCAAAAACCTGAGAAACACAAACTCTACTATATTCAGTTTGTTAAGGAACTAGATAAGCTGGGTATCAACTCTATGGGGATAGTGGCGCTTACCAGTGTTTTTATTGGCGCAGTAATTACCCTACAAACTGCCTACAATACCGAAAATCCCATGTATCCCGCCTATTTAATTGGCCTTACTGCCCGAGATACTCTTTTGCTTGAGTTTTCCAGTACCATGGTGGCTTTAATTCTGGCCGGGAAAATTGGATCCAATATTGCTTCTGAAATCGGCACAATGCGGGTAACAGAGCAAATCGATGCCCTTGAGATTATGGGAATTAACTCAGCCAGTTATCTGATCTTTCCGAAAATAGCTGCTGCGGTACTTTTTGCTCCTTTTCTTACAATTATGAGTATGTTTATCGGGCTGCTTGGGGGATGGCTTGCCGGCACGGCTACCGGAGTTATCAGTTCCGATCAATATATTTATGGGATACAATATGCTTTTGTTCCCTATTATGTAACCTATGCGTTGATTAAGATTGCTCTTTTTGCCTTCCTTATTACAACAATCTCCTCTTATCAAGGTTATCATGTGAAAGGAGGGAGTTTAGCAGTTGGTGAAGCTAGTACCCGTGCTGTGGTTTATAGCAGTGTGTTTATTCTGCTTTTTAACTTTGTACTCACACAAATTATGCTGTCATGATTGAAGTTAAGAATATTAGCAAGTCGTTTGAAAATAAAAAAGTA
>JAWOEH010000080.1:0-7869 GCA_046482855.1 Bacteroidales bacterium
GGTTAACGTACCCGGTGTCATCGATACCAGGTTGCTAAAAAGCAGCAATCCAACGTCGGATGTTAAGATCACCGGCACTTTTATAAAGCCAGGCTGATTTCGCAATACCGGAGTAAGAATATCGTAAGCAATGATGAAATTGGACTGCACCAATTTACTCAGATAATAAAGCAAAAAACCAATCGAATAAATAATTCGAGCAAGTAGTTTCATAGCATCATGGATTTAACACATGTTGAATATAAACCGAAGGATTGAGAAGCTGATTCGCGGCCTCCATAGTAAAATCAAATATCCAGGCGGCAAACAGGCCCATGCCAATGGAGGCTAAACCCAACAGCAACGAGGGCAGCAACTCCGCAAAACGTGCTTTAGGCAAAGGTGTTTCCCGTGTTTGCTCTTGGGGATCTTTTTTCAAAAAAGCTTCATTCCAGATTTTCACCATGGAGTAAAGCGTAAGAATCCCCGTATAAATAGCTACAGCCGTTATCAGGTAATCGCGGCTATCGAACCCAGCCTTTACCAGCATGATCTTACCAAAAAAACCTGAGAGCGGAGGAATGCCGGCAAGTGCCATGGCAGGAATAAAAAAGAGAATGGCCAAAAAGGGCTGACGGCGATACAGTCCGCCAACATTTTTCAGGTAATAGGTACCCTGTAATTTATTAATAACACCCGAAATAAGAAACGTATTGGTTTTTGCTACCATATTATGCATGGTAAAGAAAATAGCTCCGGCAATGGCCAACGGGGTATAAATCCCCAGACCCATGACCATATACCCTATCTGACTAATAATATGATACGACAAGATCCGGCGGGTTTCGAAATGAGTAGAAGCCGCCATACCTCCAATAACCATTGTAAAACCAGCCAAAATAAGCAACAAGTTGTGCCAGAACTCCTGATCCTGCACAAAAAACAAGGTAAAAAAACGGATTAAAGCATACACGCCCACCTTTGTTAACAGGCCGGCAAAAAGAGAAGTTACGGTAATACCGGGGGTATGATACGAAGAGGGTAACCAAAAAAACAGGGGAAACAGGGCCGCCTTAATACCAAAAGCCACAAAGAAGAGCACTGTGGGCAGGTTCATCATAGCAATGGGGTCACTGCTGGCCATAATCTGAGCCAAGTGGGCCATACTGAGTGTCCCGGTTTTCCCATAGAGCAACCCCAAACCTGCCAAAAAGAAGAAGGAACCTACCAGGTTCAGGGCCATGTATTTTATCCCTCCCTCCAGCTGATGGCGTGAACTCTCCAGAGTAATCATTACAAAAGAGGCCATCAGCATCACTTCAAACCAAACATACAGGTTAAATACATCGCCAGTAATAAAAGCGCCATTTACGCCCATTACCAAGGCAAAGAAAAACAGGTAAAATCGTTTTTTTACCTCCTGGCGTTGCACAAATTCGTGGGCATACAGGCTAATGATAAACACAATAAACGACGAGGTTAACAGCATCAGCCCACTAAATACATCCATCACCAGGGAGATACCAAAAGGCGCCGGCCATCCCCCAATATTCAGAACCAACATATCATGGCGCAGCACCTCAACAAACAGGTAAGTGGCCAGGGCTAAAAGTACCGTGCCCCCTAAAACAGCCACCTTTCGTGCCCACCTATCCGTAGGAATGAGAATAAACAAAACCACAAAAAACAGGGGTACGATTATGGGAAAAGCCAATAGATTCATAACTAGTTATCGGTTTGTTGAAGTTGGTCGAGATCGTCACTTCCGGTTTCCTGAAAAAAACGAAATTTTAACGCCAAGGTGAATACCACAATACCCAATCCGATAACAATGGCGGTAAGCACCAATGCCTGCGGTAAGGGGTCGGAGACCAGGCTTTCCGAAGCCTCAGAGGTGGCCTGGGTAAAGGCGGGCTCGCCGGCAGCCAAGCCTCCGGCTAAAAACACCAACAAATTGGTGGCATTGCTCATAAAAATAATGCCGATAATAAATTTTACAATACTGCGCCGAAGCAACATGTAAACACCTGCCGTATAAAGAATTCCAACTAATAGAGCTATAATTACTTCCATAAATTCTGTCGTTTTAAGGAGAACAAGAATAACACCGACACCCCAATGACTACAAAGAAAACACCTATATCAAACACCAGCGGAGTGCCAATTTTAAGATGCCACGCCCCAATGGCCAGCGTCACCCACTCCCCCTGCATAAAAAAGTCATCCAAATAAAGAGAGGGAATAACACTTACTAAAACAATTATCAACCCCAACGCCAAATAGTTATGCGGTTTAAATTTGATCATCTCATTAGCCGCTGTAATGTTGTAGGCAAATCCCCTGTAGGCGATGGATAATCCGGCCAACATGCCGCCGATAAACCCGCCTCCGGGATGATTGTGTCCCCGTAACAAAGCAATTAAAGCGAACAAGATCAACAATGTTCGTACAATCCGTGAGGCTATTTGAAGAATAACTGAGTTCATAATAGTTGGTTATCGAAATACGCGCTCCTGCAATTTATTTAGTTAGCTATCTTTAATATGATTACGCAATAGCATATACACGCCTAAAGCAGCTATGGTTAAGACGGTAATTTCGCCCATGGTGTCAAGAGCCCTGAAATCCACCAGAATCACATTTACCACATTCTCGCCGTAGGCTTCTGATAAACTATTGTCCAAAAAGAAATCAGCAATAGGATGATAGGCATCGACATTGATGGCCGAAAGGGCAACAAGTGTCATTACACTACCAAAGGCCAGAGCAATAAAAAGATCACGCCACTTACTACGTTTGGAAGACAGGTGCGCAAACCTGGGCAAACGTTGAAGAATAAGCATAAACATCACTACGGTAAGGGTCTCCACCAATATTTGGGTAATGGCCAAATCAATAGCACTATAGAACAGATAGATAAGCGATATGCCATACCCCACAACCCCCATAGCAATAATGGTAATGATGCGCGAAGGAGCCACCATACTATACATAGCTGACAAAATAACGACCAATACCAATCCTGATATATAAAAAGGCTTAGGAGAAAAAGCGATAGAAAGATTCAAGCCGCCAGAATCGTATACCAGAAACCACAAAAGCCCGGCCGTAAACACAAAAATTGTCAGCAGGTAAAAACGGTGGTATCCATGTTGTATCATGGCGGTATTGCGCCGCGATAAGGCAACAAATCGATCAACCCCTAACAGGTAGAGTGCCGAAAAATCGAGGGTAAAAATGCGCTTTGAAATACGCCGCCAGGTTCGTAGAAACTTCTCATTGAGTAATACGAAAAAGGCCAGAGCTAAACCTGTTACAATGGTAAAAACACTCAATAGAAATACATCGTTAAAGCCATGCCACATTTTCAGCTCCACTTCGGCCGAGGCGGTTCGGATAACTTCCAGGGCGGGCTGCACCACCGGATTTAGCAGGTGTGGAAATAAGCCATAGAGCAGACTAAGCGCAATTAACACTACCGGGCCAAACATAAAGAGGAACCCTTTCTCGTTGGGGCGCTTAATCTTATCCGAAAGTCGGCCTGCAAAGATCTTAAAAATAAGGAATACTGAAACAGCCACCATAAAAATATTGGCTGATACACCGAAGACAATCAACAAATTGGCAATCCCAGGGCTCTGCACCTTTGCTTCGTAAATCAGCTCTTTACCAATAAACCCGAGCATGGGGGGCAATCCGGCCATGGATAATAGCGCCAGAGAGGCCATGACAAAAGTGATAGGCATAGCACGTGCCAAGCCACTTAATTTAGCAATATCGCGTGTTCCGGTTTTCTTATCAATAATACCGGCCACCATAAACAGGGTAGCTTTATAGAAGGCGTGTACAAACATAAATACCAGTGCTGCTTTAATGGAAACTTTTGTATCAATGCCCATGAGCAATACCAGCGTTCCCAAGGCGCTAATAGTGGTATAAGCCAAAACGGCTTTCAAGTCGGTTTGCGTTATGGCCATATAAGCTCCCACCAGCATGGTTAATGCCCCAACGCCCGAGATGATGTAGGACCACTCAGGTGTTCCGCCGAGGGCAGGATTCAGGCGTGCCAACAGAAAAATGCCGGCTTTTACCATGGTGGCTGAGTGCAGATAGGCACTTACCGGCGTAGGCGCCTGCATCGCTCCGGGAAGCCAAAAATGAAAGGGAAACTGTGCCGACTTGGTAAAAACACCTCCCAAAACCAGAATGAGTCCGGCGGTATAACGTGAATCTGCCTGAATCAGTTTGGCATTCTCCACCCAATCGAACACATTGTAGCTATCAACAATTCCGCCCAACAAAATAATGCCGGCCAGCAGACTCAAGCCGCCAAATCCGGTAATAAAAAAGGACTGAAAAGCAGCTTCGCGCGAAGCTTTTTTCTCATGAAAAAAACTAATGAGCAGAAACGACAGCAAGCTTGTAAGCTCCCAAAACACAAAAAGCATAATCAGGTTTTGGGACAACACCAGCCCCAACATGGCGCCACTAAAAAGCATCAACTGAAAGAAAAAGCTGTCGGTATAAGGATATTTCTTCATGTAAGCGTGTGCATACAAAAAAACCAATCCCCCAATACCCGAGATAATAAGGGCAAACATCCAACTTAACCCGTCGAGCACCAAATCAAAATTGATCCCCAGCTGGGGCAACCAATTCATGGAAATCTGTACCGATCCGCCCCACTGTATATAGGACATACGTCCAAGAAAATAGAAGAATACAAGAAATTGCCATAATGCAGGAATCAAAGCCTTATAGCGTTTTAACCGAGGGGGAAGCACATAAACAGAAAGACTTACCAAAAGATAAAGCAGCAGAAGCAAACGCATAACTTAAGGGTTGAAGGTTAGTTCGAATCCAATCCTGTTTTCTTAAAAATTCCTGCAGGATCTACCAGATCACTCATCATATGGCTAAAACTCATATTGGAGGCCGTAGCTGTGAAGCTAAGTATCGGTACTGTAGATTGGTTAATGATATGATGAGCAAAAGCACCAATATAATTGTCATAAGTTGCCCCTTCCTGATGGGTCATGATCAAAATCAAATCGGCATGAATCTCTTTGGCATACTCCAACACATGTTCATAGGGAGGTTTATCGGAACGCGCAAAGATCTGCGTATCACAGGTAATTCCTTTATCGGTAAAATGTTTCTTTGCTTTCTTCAACTTCTTATAAATTCGGCTCTGTTTTACCTTTATTCCCCCAACCAGTGCCGACACTAAGTGTACTTCGGCTCCATATTTTATTGCATAATCCAGGGCACTGTCCAGCTTTTTGGTGCTCTCTTTGGTTAAATCCACAGGCACCATCATCCGTCTGGCTATTTCCACCTTTTCGCCCTTATAGATAAACACAGGGGCACAGCTTTTCAGGGTTACATGATAAACAGTGGAACCCAGTTCCTTCTCTTTCTCTGAGCCCTGGTGGTTTTCGCCTAAAACAATATACTCCACATCCAATTCGCGGGCTATTTTCAAAATCTGCTGATAGGGCTTTCCTCTAACCACACGCGTTGAATACTTTACTTTTGGATGCGTTTGCTGAAACTGTTTCGCTCTCTCCTGTAGCTTCTCTTTTGCATCATCAACAATCTTTACAAGCTCATCGCCGGATTTAAAAAATTCCGCCAGCCATCCGGGTGTTTCAACAACATACAACAATACCAGCTCATCATGATTTATTTGTGCCACATTAAAGGCATACTCCAATGCTTTTCCGGAGGGCGACTTAAAATCAACGGGAACTAAAACAGTACGCTTCTCTTTATCCATAACTATTTACTATTCAGGCATTATACACAAAATCCCTTGTGTTTAAATACGCTTGATAATCTCTAAACATCAAAGATACAGAAATGTTTTTGCTTAAACCTAACCTTTACCAAGATAAACGCTTGCACAATTGTCAGTCAGTACCATGCCTAAGTATCTGTTGTAATAAGGTACGGTAAGATCCTCAAGTATCAGACCGTATTACCCAACTTTTTATACCTATATTGCTAACAAAAACATACTCCATGCATCACATCCTTGTCCGTATTGCCCTGCTATGCTGCATGCTCTTTTTCAAGCAAGCCTTAGCATATGGGCAACCCGAAACACCCGCCACTAAATTCAACAACACCATAGAGCTAGTGCTCCCCTCAAAAATTCTGAATGAAGATCGAATCATCTACATGCACCTCCCCAAGGATTGGCAAGAAAAAGCTTACCCGGTATTCATCCTAATAGATGGCGAATATATTGAACTTTATGAAGAGGCACTTCATGCCATCAATACAAACAAGGATGTTTCGGAACATATTGTAGTGGGTATCGACAACCACCTAAACCGAAACCGGGATCTGCTCCCTGTTAAAGTTGAAAACCGACCAGGCTCCGGTGAGGCACACAAATTTCTGCAGTTCCTTCAACAGGAACTCATTCCTCATCTAAATCAACAGTACAATGCCTCGCAGGAGCGCATTCTATTTGGTGGTTCCAATGGCGGCTTGTTCACCCTCTATGCCTTTTTCGCTGCTCCCGAACTGTTTTCCGGCTACATAGCCAGTAGCGCGATGATTGGACACTGCCCCGATTTTATGGAGGAACAACTAAGAACATTTACCCACCTGAACCAGGTAAAAGGCAAAACTTTGTTTCTGCATTATGGAATGAAAGACCCGTTTAAGCAAGCCACCGACTACTTACCCGCCTACGCAAAAAAACTAAAAACTTACCTGGGGAATCGTTTTCCCATAAAATCCATTTGTCTGCCCGAAGGAGGGCACGTTCCTCCAGGGGGCATTGAACAAGGGTTAACGTTTTATCATACCAACAAAACAAAAGCTACGAAGTAACCTATGGGGTTAAAAATGGGGGCAATAAAACACAAACGCCCCGCTGAAAATTTTCTGCGAAGCGTCCGTTACAAACAAGACATGCTACACTAAAGGAACTCTTTTAGACGAAAATTGTTCAAAGTTCTACTTTTCAAATTCCTGCTTAATAAGATGAATAACACAATAGGTATTTTTCATGGCTCCACTCACGACAAATAGCTCTTGTCTTCTCTCCTTTTTAGTTTATCGGCCAAGAAGTGTTGTTGGTCGATTTCATTTTTCCAAATGCTATAAAAACTATATTCTTCCTGGAAAAAATGAATCTACACTTCCCTTCAACAAAAAAGCTTTCATCCGACAAAATTGTAAGCATCTTCGCCTTTGTCATCAGCATGGGTACCCTGTTCACCTTCATCTACCAAACCCGGATAATGCAGGAACACCAGCGGGCATCACACTTGCCGTACCTCGAGGTTTGGCATAATAATTTCTCCGACAAATTCGAAGTAATCCTGTTCAACAATGGCGTGGGCCCGGCCTTTATTACAGAATCGCACCTAACTTATAAAGATTCTAATTACATTTTCATGTATGGCCAATTCTTTGACGATTTCGACAATAGTATAAAATTCAGGAATACACATTTTACCCCCGGAAGAGTTATTCCCGCCGGAGAGCACGTTGTTTTATTCGGCGTATACGACAGCACAGCAACAAAGTCAGTACTTAAAAGATGCTCACAAATTGACTTTTTTATTCGCTACAATTCAGTATTTGAAGAGAGTTGGACGATTAGTAAAATTGGGATTCCCCCTAAAAGAGTAGAGTAAGGCGAAACAAAAGCCCCAGAAAGTTGTAGCTTTAGTATGCGCTATGCCATTGCCGATATACACGGATGCTATCAAACCTTTCGCTCTATGGTGGAAGATCATCTGCACCTTACACACAATGATACACTCTATCTGCTGGGCGACTACACCGACCGGGGACCGGCAACAGCTGAACTACTCAACTACATTATGAATCTGCAAAAGCAGGGATATACCCTTGTGTTGCTTCGCG
>JAWOEH010000145.1:0-6118 GCA_046482855.1 Bacteroidales bacterium
CCATGAGGCCTTGAACGAGTTATACCAGTTCAATCTGGATCGCATCTACAGGACGGATGAGGCCACGCGCCACTATACTCAAATCGACCGGGCCATGGTGTTCTTGTTCGACTTCCTCTGGGATCTTTCCGAAACTGAATCTTTCCGAAAAATAAGGCATAAAAAAGCCCTTCGTTTCCGAAAGGCTTTAGGGTGGAAGATGGGACTTGAACCCACGACTCTCCCGATTCCATCGGGATGCTCATAAGTACCGGTTCGTGTGAAAATCAGGCAGTAATGTTGTTAAATTTGTGTGTAGCGTAGTGTTTTTTTTGCATCCACTCAAGGGATGCTTTAATTGGTAAGTTAAAATGCGGAGGCATTTAATAGATGTGGAAAAAGAGTTTTCGACTTTGACGAAATCAATCTCTCATATACAGGATCTTCCTGAAAAGTTAGGGCATAAAAAAAGCCTCCGTTTCCGAAAGGCTTTAGGGTGGAAGATGGGACTTGAACCCACGACCCTCCCGATTCAATCGGGATGCTCATAAGTACCGGATAGCTTGAAAAGCAGGCAGTAAAGTTGTTAAGTTTGTGTGTAGCGTAGTGTATTTTTTTGGCAACTACTCAAGGAATGCTTTGGTTGGTACGTTAAATTGCGGAGGCATTTAATAGGTGTGGAAAATGAGTTTTCGACTTTGACGCAATCAATTTGTCGTCTACTGGATCTTTCCGAAACTGAATCTTTCCGAAAAATAAGGCATAAAAAAAGCCCTCCGTTTCCGAAAGGCTTTGGGGTGGAAGATGGGACTTGAACCCACGACCCCTGGAACCACAATCCAGTGCTCTAACCAAGCTGAGCTACATCCACCATTTTCAATTGCGTGTGCAAATGTAAAAATATTTTTTGGAGTTGTACAAATCTTTTGGCAATATTTTTTTTGAAAAGAAGCGACATAGTCAGGTCACGCTGCCAATAATAAAGTTATCGTATTTGTTTGAAGATTGTTACACCCTGAGCGTATTCTGTTGCGCTTCTGACAAATACTTTCAGCTGAGAGAAGGTGTGACTGCAATAATGGCATTTTTTTATCTTGTGTTGCGCTCAGGTATGCTTTTTGTAGTAAATTGCGCTCGGAAAAAACAAAAAAAGTTATGATACGAACATCAAATCCAGCTTTAAGCAAAGAGATCTTTAATAAAGCACAAAGCAGAGCTTATGCTCAGGGTGAAACCATGACATTGCAAGGAGCCATTAACAAGTCGTTGATGATGCTCGCACTCGTGTTGGTGGGGGCCATTTATACCTGGCGCCTGTTTTTCGATGCCACTACACCTGAGGCCGGTGCAAACGCCGTTACCTCATGGATGGCAATAGGAGGTATTGGCGGATTCATCACAGCCTTGGTAACCATTTTTAAACGTAGTTGGTCCGCTTTAACGGCACCTGTTTATGCGGTACTCGAGGGCCTGTTTTTGGGTGCTATCTCGGCCTTCTTCGAGGCCCAGTATCCGGGCTTGGTTATGCAGGCGGTAGCCCTTACTATTGGTACATTGCTGGTGATGCTGCTGGCCTATAAAACCGGCCTTATAAAGGTAACCCAGAAATTTCGGATGGGAGTAGTTGCTGCAACCGGGGCCATCGCCTTGGTATACATGATGTCCTGGATATTAAGCATGTTTGGCGTACAAAGCCATATTATGACCAATTCTGGTGGCATTGGGATTGTTATCAGCCTGGTAGTGGTGGTAGTAGCTGCCCTGAACCTGGTGCTTGATTTCGATTTTATGGATAAAGGCTCGCAAGCCGGGTTACCCAAATACATGGAATGGTATGCAGCTTTTGGCCTGATGGTAACATTGGTGTGGCTGTATTTGGAGATGCTGCGACTGCTATCACGCATCTCGAGGAATTAAGATAAACATGATGTACAACACATTCGGGGCTTCTCAATATCGGGAAGCCCTTTTTGTACACGTATCTGTAAGTTTTGAAAATCTAACTATGTGAATAGGAACGTATCTAAAATGTAAGATATTTTTCCAATAGTGTCTTCCTTTTTCTTACTTTTACGGCCACTGAAAATAAATTTTTGGGTTATGAGCGAATTGGAATCGTACTTTAGCAAGTTTCGTGAGCAAATTGTTGGCATTGATACATTTTATCAATCGCCTTATGGAGAGCAAAAAATAATGTATGGCGACTGGATTGCCAGTGGTCGTTTGTATCGGCCAATCGAGGAGAAGCTGGTAAATACCTTCGGTCCTTTTGTGGCCAACACCCATACCGAGACCAGTGAAACAGGCACCCTTATGACCCATAGCTATCATCATGCGCAACGCACAATAAAAAAGGCGGTGAATGCCGGACCCGATGATGTTATTATTCAGGCAGGATTTGGCATGACCGCGGTTATTAATAAACTGCAACGGATTTTAGGCCTAAAAACCTGTGGTGTAATTAACCGGCATAAGTGTCAGCAAGATAAGGAGAAACCTGTGGTTTTTCTTACTCACATGGAGCATCACTCGAATCATACTTCCTGGTATGAAACCAATACTGATGTAGTATTGTTGGAACCCGATGAAAATTTGTTGGTTGATCCTGAGCAGCTGCGCAAAGAGTTGGAGAAATATAAAGATCGTAAGTTTAAGATAGGATCCTTTACCGCAGGAAGTAATGTTACCGGCGTGCGTCCCGATTACCATGCCCTTGCACGTGTGATGCATGAATATGACGGACTATGCTTTGTTGATTTTGCAGCCACAGCCCCTTACGATGAGATCAATATGCATCCCGGTGATCCGATGGAGAAATTGGATGCCATTTTTTTCAGCCCCCATAAGTTTTTAGGAGGTCCCGGAACTGCCGGGATCATGATTTTTGATTCCAAACTCTACACGAACCAAATTCCCGATAATCCGGGCGGGGGCACAGTGGATTGGACAAACCGATGGGGCGAGTATAAGTATATCGATGATATTGAAGCCCGTGAAGACGGCGGAACCCCTGGATTTCTGCAGGCCATTAAAAGCAGCTTTGTCTTTCAGTTGAAAGATCAGATGGGGGTCGATAATATACGTCAACGCGAATGTGAATTGGTAAATCGAGCTATCGATGGACTGGAGACCATCCCCGGAATCGAGGTGCTGGCAAAAAATCAGCGCGACCGAATTGGTGCCATCTCTTTTTATCATCCTGAAATTCACTACAACTTGTTTGTTAAGTTACTTAGCGACCGCTATGGCATTCAGGTACGTGGTGGATGTGCCTGTGCCGGAACCTATGGACACTGGCTTCTGGATGTGAGTCATCAGGACTCGAACCAAATTACCAACTTGATTAATCATGGTGATCTTTCCCGAAAACCCGGCTGGATACGTTGGTCGTTGCATCCTACAACCACTAATAATGAAGTGGATCTGTTTCTTTCTGCCGCCCAGGATATCACAAAAAATCATCACAAGTGGATTGAAGATTACTTTTATGATCGTTTTACCAATGAATTTATCCACCATTCGATGAAGGGAAAACAACACCACCAGCTTGTCGATTGGTTTAAATTAGATTAGCCTGTTAAAAAGAGACGGATTAATTTTGTATTTACCAGAACAATATATAATTTTGCAAGCCACGAATTAAGAGTAAGTGCATAGCAACAGATAAAGTTTAAAAAGATATGAAAAAGGGAATTCATCCAGAAAATTATCGACTTGTGGTGTTCAAAGATATGTCAAACGGACATACTATCATCAGTCGATCAACCGCTTCAACCAGTGAAACAATCAAGATGGATGATGGGAAAGAGTATCCATTGTTGAAACTTGAAATCTCGAACACATCACACCCATTTTATACTGGAAAGATGAAGCTTGTGGATACTGCCGGACGTGTGGATAAGTTTAAGAAGAAGTACCAAAAGCATTACGACAATAAGAATAATGCCTAACATTGTCCGCATAAAAGACTTCAAAGCTCCGTATTTTCCGGAGCTTTTTTTATATACTTTTGTAAGATAACCAAACTCTTGTCATCATGCATGTAATTGTTTTTGATAACGATACTCATGAGCATCTGCTACCGCTCACCTATACACGACCCACATGTGAAATTCGCGTAGGGATTGATACCTTACGGGAAAAATGGGAAGCTTTTTTGCAACAACCTGTTGAATCGTTTCTTACCGAGGCGTATTTGCAAGAGAAGTACCCTTTTCGATGCGCTGCCGAAAATCTGTTTATCAATGGCGCAGTAGTGCCCACGGTAGAGTTGGTTGCAGTGGTGAAGAAGTTAGAAACAGGACAGGGGCTAATTGCCGGCAAAACGCTTATTGCTGCCGTATTGCCACAGGAAGAAGCCGAAGCGCGAAACGTGGAGGTTAGGAATTTAGCTTCTGTTGTTGAGTGGCAGCAGGAGATTGTAAAAATTGAGCGTCCCTGGGATATTTTTCGTCACAACGGACAGGTCCTGACTGAGGATTTTGCACGCCTGACCAAAGGTCGCAAAAGCGCACCTCTGAGTGACTCCAACAAAGTGGTTGGTACCCAGCCTGTGTTTTTGGAGGAGGGCGCCAGTGCCGAGTGTGCTGTTTTTAATACCACCAATGGCCCTGTTTATATTGGCAAAGAGGCCGAAGTGATGGAAGGTTCACTGGTGCGTGGCCCATTTGCCATGGGAGAACACAGTGTGCTGAAAATGGGTGCCAAAATTTACGGGCCTACCACTTTGGGCCCTCATGTAAAGGTTGGGGGAGAGGTAAATAATTCGGTTGTATTTGGGTTTTCAAACAAAGGACACGATGGATTTCTTGGCAATTCTGTCATTGGTGAGTGGTGCAATCTGGGAGCCGACACCAACAACTCCAACCTGAAGAATAATTATGCCGAAGTGCGTTTGTGGGGATACCAGGAACAGCGTTTCGTAAAAACAGGCTTGCAATTTTGCGGACTTATTATGGGCGACCATAGTAAATGCGGGATCAATACTATGTTTAATACGGGCACAGTAATCGGGGTTAATGCCAATATTTATGGCGAAGGCTTTCCACGTAATTTTGTGCCCAGCTTCTCGTGGGGTGGAGCCAGTGGATATAGTGAGTTCTCCTTGAAAAAGGCCTTTGAGGTAGCTGCAAAGGTCATGGCTCGTCGACAACTCTCTTTTGATAAAAAGGAGCAAGATATTCTGGCCACAGTTTTTGAACTTTCGGCACCTTATCGCAAATTTTAACGATTTGGCACAAGGATTGCCAATAGTAGATACCTAACTAAACGGACAGGGAATCTGTCTAATTGTCATGGTATGGATATGAATAGGATGAAAAGCATGAGTGAGAATACAAAACTGAAGATTGGATTAAACAATTTTTTAATGAACGATGATATGAGTGATGGGGGGGAGTTTATACCCCTCATTTCCGAGGAAGAGGATCTGGAGTTTAGCGATGAGGTACCTGAAGAACTACCCATTTTGCCCTTGCGGAATACTGTGCTGTTTCCAGGGGTAATTTTGCCCATCACCGTGGGACGCGAAAAGTCCCTGCGCCTGTTAGAGGAGGCAAATAAAGGGAATAAGGTTATTGGTACAATAACGCAAACCGACGCCAATATTGAAGAACCTCTGCCTGAGGATATTTTTTCATTAGGTACCGTAGCCAAAATTTTACGCATTCTGGAAATGCCCGATGGCAGTACTTCTGTTATCATTCAGGGTAAGCAACGGTTTCGTATTGAAGAGTACCTGCAGGAAGAGCCTTTCCTTAAGGCGCGGATAACTTTGCTAAAGGACGCAACGGTGCTTACCAATCAGCCCGACTTTGAGGCTGTTGTCGGTTCGCTGAAAGACATGGCATTGCGTATTATCAAGCTTTCCACCAATATTCCTCAGGAAGCTTCATTTGCTGTTAAGAACATTGAGCACTCCAAATACCTGGTAAACTTTATATGCTCCAATACAGATATCGAGCTTGTTGGCAAACAACTGTTGCTTGAAATGGACGATTTGTATGAGCGAAGTATTAAGCTGATGGAGTTTTTGGCCAAGGAGATACAGATGCTTGAGCTAAAGAATGATATCCAGTCCAAGGTGAAAGTGGATATGGATAAACAGCAACGCGAATATTTTCTGCATCAGCAAATGAAG
>JAWOEH010000208.1:0-19582 GCA_046482855.1 Bacteroidales bacterium
TATCGACGTATTATCACAATTGTAGCCATACTACTTGTGGCCACACTCATGTACCTGCTTCAAAAACACGAACCCATGAAAATTGAACGACAAACTACTGGCGGCATTTTGTTCTTCCGAACTCAACAACAAGAGCTTCTGCATGAATTTTATATTAACCGTGTAGGGTGCACACTTTGGCTCGACCAGGGTGGTTGCCGTATTTACCAGCATGGCAATATGCTGTTTGGATTCTGTCAGCGCGATACCCTCGATACCCAAGGCATGATAACTTTTTATTATGGCTCAGCGAAAAAGGTGGATGAGATGTATGAGCAATTTAAAGATGAGGCAGAGGCACCCCCTAAGCAGAATGATGACTATGGCATTTATCATTTCTTTGCCCGCGACCCGGAGGGCAGGACTGTGGAGTTTCAGTATTTTTTGGAGTAATTGTTTTAAAGGTAGTTGTGAAGATGTTCAGGGACATTTGATTAGATAAACTCCATGCTTACCTCTTTCAGGAACTTCTCCTCGAGGGTGGCGGCTATGCGCTTAACTACGGTACGCCGAATTTCCAACTCCACCGGTAGGTTCGGATCCTGGTGGGCAATGTTGATGCGTGTACCAATAACGAAATGAATTTCGTCGCTCTCTTTCAGCATCTTTACAATGCGGTCGGCAGGGCCTTTACCTAAAATGTAATTGTTGTTGTACACTTTCAACAGCTCGCTAACCTTGCTGAGGGTGAGAATCCCTTCGGTTATTAAGTCTACACCCTTCATGTTGGAGATAGGCGGTAAATCGGGATCATCCATCTCAAATGTGTCCTCGATTTCTTCGTCCCATTCGCGGGCGATGATGTCGGCGGTTGTGGCGCCACATACTATTTTCTTGCCCGGGAAATCAGCAACAGTCTCTGCCAGGCGTTGGTCACGTTCTTTTTCATAAGGCGGACCGGTGCTGATGATAAGCTTGCGGGGTTCGCGGAAGTACACCGATGCACAGCTGGTATCGTCTTTAGCCATGTAGCCGTCGTTTTGGTAGGCCATAGTGATGACCTTTCCTGCCAGTTGGTTGGCTGAAATCTGGGGGTTGTTATGCAGCAAACGTAAGACAAATTCCTGAAGGTTCTCTTCCCCCCAGCCAAAGGGGTACTTTTCACTGCCCAGCCCCGATTGTGTTACCCCATCGGAGGAAACAACAATACGATCTTCTTTCTCCGACATAAAAGAACAAGTGCGAATCTCTTTTCCTGCATTTTGTTCGCTATTCAGCACAATGCATTTCCACTCCGGGTCAAAAAGCTTATCTTCCCGAATGATAAACGTTTTTGGGTTGTCGTATTCCAGTAAGGTAGTATGGCCATCGGCCTCAATATCGATAATGGTAAAGGTGGAGTAACTGATTTGTCGCTCGGAGCAAACCGGCAAGGTGTTCATGATGATGTCGGCAATGCGGTTGGCATCCTTGTGCTCTTTGGTAAAGTTGAGGGCCATGGTTGACGTGAGGGTTGCCAGCATATTGGCTTTGACGCCGTGACCCATGCCATCGGAAAGCACCACAATGATGCGTCCTTCCGACTTGATACGCTCGGAAAGAAAAACATCGCCACAAATACGCTCGCCTTCATGGTTCTTTTGCTGGCAATCAACTTCGATGTAGTATTTCTTATTGAGAGGCATCAGGGCTTCTGTTTTGGATTTTTGTAGAGTTCAATAATGGTGTTGAGCATCTGTTCGGTTTCGCTGGCACCTTCGCCCAGCAGGAACCCAATTTTTTGCACCATGGCCAGGTTTTTGTCCACCACGTCGGTAACTCGTTTAATCACTTCTTCTTTGCGTACTTCCGGGGAATACATGTCGCGGAATACGGCGCCTACAGTTTTGTCTTTTTGTATCGTAAAGATCGAAAGATTCAGCAATCGTTCCCCAATGTGGATGTCACGATTGGTAATGTCGTTTTGGTTTTTGAGCACCTGCGTAAACAGGTTGTAAACCGGATAGGGCAGTAATGTCTTTAAATCGGCACCACTGAGGCCGGGAATTACTTCATTGATTGACGTAGCCTCTTCGCCAAGAATATCAATAAAGCTCTGGTTGGACTGTACAATCTTTAACTGCTTGTTTAGGATCACCACACCTGAAGGCAACTTTTGAAGCATGGAATGAATGGTTTCGGAGGCTTCCTGAGCAGCTTCTTTTTCTGTGAGTGCTGTTTTTTTTGATTCTTCTAACTCTTTTTTTGTTTGTGCCAGGATTTCGTTTGTATTACGCAGCGCTTTGATATAGACTTGCCTGTTGCGAAGTGTGTAGGTAAGGCACATTTCGGTTTTGGCCAATCCTTTGGATACAGCCACGGCAAAATCTTCGCACGAGTCGTAACCACATGCCTGACAACCTACATCGTAGGGTTTGTCGTCCTTTCCGATAGCTTTTAATACTTCGCTGATTTTTTCTTTCGAAGGGTATTCAATGCGCTGATCGTTCGGAGTAAAACCACGTGTGTAGTCCAATTTGCTATACTTATCAACGGCTTCTTGCCAGGCTTTTTTGTCGAAATCCTTCAGACGTTTATTGGCGTAGTCAGTTACCAGTGTATGGCGCAGGTAGCGTTTGCCTTTACGGGAAGTTCCCGGGCCCATTAGGCAGCCCTCGCAGTAGAAAAGGTTCAGGTGTTTGCGCATGGCTTTGGCATCCTCGTTGAACTGCTGAATAGCATCGAGCATATTTTTCTTGCCTTCAGCGGTAATCACTTTACCTTCGAGCAAGTCTTCGCTAATGTCGGCAGCCTGAAGCAGGCCGTTCGGAATGGGAAAGAGGGATCCTTTGTAGCCGATAGGTCCATCGAAATCGGAGAACTCCAGTTTACTCTCGGTAATGTCGAAGTCATTAAACAACTCGCGAAGCTCCACAAAAGTAAGTACCGCATCGATTCGTCGATTGTCCTTATAGCGCAAGGCTTCATCTTTGCTATCGATGCAGGGGCCGATATAGGTTACTTGCACATCTTGTCCATAAGCTTCGCGCACAATTTGAGCCGTTGCCACCATGGGCGAAACCAAGGGAGCCAGGTTGTTTACGAGTTCGGGCTGAAAACGTTCTACGTGCTTTACTACCACCGGGCAGGTAGTAGTAATGTAGAATTTGCCTTTTGAAGCATTAATGAGTTCTTGGTACTTCTTTGCAATAATATCGGCTCCAAAAGATACCTCATTTACATAGGTAAATCCCATTTCGCGAAGCATCTGCACAAACTTCCGATAGTCCGTTATATCGCTGAATTCGCCCGATATACTGGGAGCTACGATGGCCACATTGGGTTTGTCACTCTTTAGCAACTCTTTAACTTGTTCTTTTGAGTTCCGCACTACAATCGCATCTTCGGGGCATACCGAAACACAACTCCCACAGCCTATACAACGTTCCGGAATAATGCGTGCAAAATCGGTATTGCGTTTTACTTCAATGGCGTTTACGGGACAGGCCCTGACGCATGAAAAGTTTAAGTTACATCGATCTTTAAGTATGTGTACCAGTGCGCTCAAAATACTTCTCTTTATTGCTGTTGATTAAGTTTTGATTCCAAAATATACAGGACATTCTCGGGTGTTACATGATGAAAAATTTCGTCATCTACACGCAACATGGGTCCTTTTTCGCAGTTGCCAAAGCAGTGACTGCCATGGAAGTATACCTTATCTTCCAGCTGATTTTCCTTTAGATAAGACTTAATAAGGTTAACGGTTTTTTTATTGCCACGCGAGAAGCAGCTGCTTCCCAAGCAAATGACAATTTCCATTTTGTTCCCCACTATAATTACACACTTTTGTTAATAAAATCACAGGTTGAAATATATGTACCTCACAAATTTACATCATTATTTGGATTAATTGGTTTTTTTAGCCCCTTTTATAGCCTTGCTATTTTGAATAGCTATAAATTAAAAAGCCTGTAAAAAGGCTTTGTTGAGCCTTTTTTCCAGCCTGAGAACCCTAGCGCTTTGACTTCATAAATCACAAGAGAAAGAGAGTGTTAATTAAATAACAACAAGCGTGGTTTCAAGGTATATTTTTTTATATTTGCTAAGAGGGCTTTTTTGTTTGTGGCCCGCAATTGTGTGTGAAATTACCCCCCTTATGAGTGACATAGACGATATTTTAAACAAATACCCGTTTGTGCAGCGCGAAAACCTGATCCCTATTTTGCAGGATATACAGGCTGTACATGGCTATTTGCAGGAAGAGGCAATTGAGCGTGTAGGTGCTTATTTGCAAATGCCCACCAGTAAAATATATGGGCTGGCTACTTTTTATAGCCATTTTCGTTTTGAGCCCCGAGGCTCTTTTCATCTGCGTTTGTGCCATGGCACATCCTGTCATGTGAAACTTTCCGGATTACTCAAACATGAAATCGAAAAGTTACTTTCGGTAAAGGATGGAGGGATTACAAAAGATGGAAAGTTTAGTTTTGAAACCACCAACTGCCTGGGAGCCTGTGGACATGGGCCGGTGTTGACGATTAATGAGCAGGTCTTTACTCATGTGCAGGTACGACAAATTCGAGAACTCATAGAAAAAGCAACATCAACGGAGGAGTAGTACTATGATAGATGAACAAGTGGAGATAAATCAGCTTTTGATTTCGGCATTGCAAGATGAACAGGTGTTTGATCTACCCGAATATAAAGAGGCCATAGCTCGCCTGCGTAATGAGAAAATTGATGTGCCTTTTATTGGTGTGGGCTTGACCAGTAGTAGCCTTATGGCTGGAGCGCAAAAGGTTGTGGATGAAGTATGTAGGTATCTGGAGGAACGGGATGTAAAAGCTACTGTTGGTATCGTGGGCAGTTTGGGGCTCTGTTCCCTGGAGCCATTGATGCAGATACAGCTGCCTGGCCGCACAAAATTGGTATTTCATCAGGTGCAACCCGAGCAAGTGGCTAGCCTGCTCGATGGTATTTTTAATCAGTATGTGAATCCTGAGGAGGTGTTGGGCCAGCATCAGCACAGTCTGCATGAACCCTGGGAAGGGTTGCCGTATATACATGAATTGCCTTTTTTTGCTAATCAAAGGCGATTGATTATGCGAAATATGGGGCATATTTCACCACTCTCTATTGAAGCCTATCTGGCCGAAGGGGGATATCGTGCATTGACCCAAACCATCAGTCGTTATGTGCCTGAAGAGGTATGCGATTTGATGGAAGAGGCAGAGTTACGGGGAAGAGGCGGCGTAGGCTATTGTACTGCCAAAAAATGGCGAGTCGCTCAGAGTACCCCCAGTAATCGCAAGTATCTGATTTGTAACGCCGGCGAAAGTGACCCCGGCGCATTTATGGAGCGCTTATTAATGGAGAGTGATCCCCATCAAGTGATTGAGGGCATTGCCATTGCAGCCTATGCCATAGGGGCACAAAAAGCCTATTTGTATATCGAAAGTGACTACCAGTTAGCTATTGAACGGCTGGAAAAAGCTATTCACCAGGCTTATCAATATGGTTTACTGGGGCATGATATTATGCACAGTGGCATTAATTTGGATATTGTTATTAAGAAAGGGGCCGGAGCTTATATTTGTGGAGAAGAAACAGCGCTAATTAGTCATATTGAGGGTAAGCGGGGCATGCCCCAAACCAAACCTCCTTATCCATCAGAAAGAGGCTTGTTCGGAGAGCCTACGGTAGTGAATAATGTGGAGACTCTTGTGAATGTGCCTTTAATTATAGACAAGGGAGCTGCGTGGTATAAATCCACAGGTACAGCAACCAGTAAGGGCACAAAATTATTCTCTTTAACCGGAAAGATCCGCTTGACAAGCTTGGTGGAAATTCCAATGGGGACGCCTTTACGGGAAGTGGTTTACCGTATCGGCGACGGCATTCCTGAAGGCAAACCCCTAAAAGCGTTGCATCTTGGAGGTCCTGCCGGTGGTTGTATAACGCAGGACAAACTTGATACACCCATCGACTTTGAATCGATAAATGCGCTGGGGGCTACCTTGGGATCGGGCGGAATTATTGTACTGGATGAAGATACCTGTATTCTGGATACAGTAAAATATTTCCTGGATTTTTTGAAGAAGGAGAGTTGTGGCAAGTGTATTCCTTGTCGCGAAGGTATCCGAAGGATGCACGAAATCATGGAGCACATCACCCGGCGCCCGGAGGATGCCAGTGGACATAGCACCCTGCAGCGCTTTAAAGGCGTTATGCAATTGGAAAATCTGGCCGAAGTTATACGCGATACCTCGCTTTGCGGACTGGGCCAGCGAGCCGCCAATCCGGTATTAAGCACTTTGAAATGGTTTCGGGATGAGTACGAAGAGCATATTTTTGAACGCAATTGCAATGCAGGAATTTGTCAGGGGTTGCGGACATTTGAAATTGATGTGGAGGCTTGTACTGGTTGCACGCTTTGTGCAACAAAATGTCCTACAGGAGCCATTTTTGGTACAGCCAAACATGCGCATTTTATCGTACAGGAGAAGTGTATTGGTTGTGGGGCGTGTTATGAAACGTGTAAATTTAATGCAGTATTGACTAAATAAACAGTACCATGGGAGTGTCGATTGAAGTAAATAACCAAAAGATAGATGCGCAAAGTGGTGAGCCGATTCTGAACGCCTTGCGACGCAATGGAATAAAGGTCCCCACACTCTGTAGGATGGAAGGTTTTACCCCAACCGGTGCATGTCGTATGTGTGTGGTGGAGGTAGCCGGTAAGAACGACTTAGTACCCTCGTGCAGTTTTCCGGTAACTGATGGAATGAAGATAACCACACACTCGCCTAGAGTAATTAAAGCCCGCAAAATGATTGTCGAGCTACTTCTTTCCAATCATCCCGACGATTGCCTGTATTGTATTCGTAATGGCAGTTGTGAGTTGCAGAACCTGGCAGGTGAGCTAAATGTGCGCGAGCGACGTATCTCCGGAGTCAAAAGTATGGCGCATCTCGACCAATCGAGCCCTGGTATTGTGCGTGATCCGGGGAAATGTATCCTTTGTGGGCGTTGTGTGCGTGTATGCGATGAGATTCAGGATGTTGCCACCTTAGACTTTGTGCAGCGGGGCGATACTACTGCTATTGGTACCGCAATGGGTAAGGAGCTCAATTTTTCTAATTGTATTCACTGTGGACAATGTATTTTAGTTTGTCCCACAGGAGCGTTGCACGAGAAAACAAACTTCGATATTGTGCAAGAGGCGCTTAATAATCCTGATTTAACGGTGGCAGTGCAATATTCACCCTCCATTTCAGTGAGTTTGTGCAACGAAATGGAAGTGCGCACGGGCAAAGATCTAACCGGCGTATTGAATGCTGCTTTACGCAAAATGGGGTTTAATCGGATTTATAATAATGCTTTTGCTGTGGATATGCTGGCCTACGAACAAGCTGCCGAATTGGAGAAACGCCTGCAGGAGGATAGTCAACTACCCTTGATAACAAGTGATTGCCCGGGATGGGTGAAGTATATGGAGCAATCGCATGCCGATCTGATCCCGTTCATGTCAACTTGTAAGTCGCCTCAACAAATGTTGGGAACGCTAATTAAACAACATTTGAGTGAGAACGAGGCAATTCACCGGGAGTCGGTGTTTTCGGTTGCCATTATGCCATGTACGGCCAAAAAATTTGAAGCCCAGCGACCCCAAATGATGCATAAAGGAGTGTCGGATGTTGATGCGGTTTTAACGACACGTGAAATAGCTAAACTTATTCATCTGTATGGCATCGATATTCACAACATCACTCCACAAGCTACTAACGAGCCTTTTAATGCTCGCAGTTCGGCAGCTAAACTGGCAGCTACCTCCGGTGGCATTTCCGAAGGGGTGCTGAGAGCTTTTAGTCATCGCACTACCGGCAAGGAATTAAGACCTCTGAAGCAAGCAAAGTTGCGCAGCTCAAAAACGAGAAAAGAGGTGGAGGTATCTGTAGGTGAAAGAACCCTCCTGGTGGTTGCGGTTAGCGGATTAAAAGCCGCACGAAGGGTACTTGATGAAGTACGAGCAGGCGAATTGCATGTGGATTTGTTGGAGGTAATGGCTTGCCCCGGTGGATGTTTGAGCGGAGGAGGTCAGCCTTTGCTGGTGCAAGAGAAGGATCAAAAAGCCCGGGTGAAAACGGTGTATACTTTTGACGAGAAGGAGTCGATGAAAGCAGCTCATCAAAATACGCAGATGGTTCGTTATTTTGAGGAATATTTAGGTGAACCTATGGGTGAGAAAGCGCAACAATTGTTACATACTACGTATAGTAAAAGAGAGGTATTGAAGTAGAGGAGGTTGGTAATGAAACAAGGACAAAATACGAACAGGGAATTGGTTTATACGGTTAAAAACCGTTGCAGGGTTTGTTATACCTGTGTAAGGGAGTGTCCGGCTAAAGCCATCAAAATTATTAATGGCCAGGCAGAGGTGATTCATGAACGTTGTATTGGCTGCGGAAATTGCACCAAAGTGTGTAGTCAGGGTGCGAAGATGTTCCTGCATACCTTCGAGCATGTGGAACAATTGCTGGCTACCGGTGGCCACAATATTGCCCTTGTGGCGCCCAGTTTTCCGGCCGAATTTGAAGAACTCACAGATCACAAACAGCTGGTGGGTATGATTCGGCAATTAGGTTTCCAGGTGGTTTCGGAAGTTGCTTTTGGTGCCGACTTGGTTGCTGCAGAATATCGCAAGATTCTGAAAGATTCTCCCCAGCGCTATATTTCGTCCGATTGTCCTGCAATTGTTTCTTATATTGAGCGTTATCATCCTTATTTGGTCGATAGTCTGGCTCCCATTGCTTCCCCTATGGTGGCCATGACACGCGTGATGCGAAAAAAATATGGCGAAGGCAGTAATATTGTGTTTATTGGCCCGTGTCTGGCAAAAAAGGCGGAAAGTGATGAGGTGGATAATATGATAACCTTTACGGAGCTGAGGGAGCTGTTCAGTAGGAACAAAATTATGCCCCATAAAGTTACGCCTACTGAATTTGATCCTCCGCATGGAGGTAAGGGGGCTATTTTTCCTGTCAGTCGCGGACTGTTACAAACAGCAGGCATCAATGACGATGTATTTGATGGGAATATTATTGTGGCAGAGGGGCGAATGGACTTTCAAGAGGCCATAAAGGAGTTTCAGGATGGGCTGATTCGCTCGCAAAATCTGGAGCTGCTCTGTTGCGAAGGCTGCATTATGGGGCCGGGGATGACTGGTGGAGGGCGTCAATATGCCCGACGTATTTTGGTGAATAACTACGTGCAGTATAAGATTGACAACCTTGATCAGAGTACCTGGCAGGCTTCCATGGATGAATATTTGCAATTGGATCTTTCTGCCTCTTTTGAAGGAAATGATAACCGAATTGAAACGCCCTCGCAGGAAGAGATTGATGAAGTGTTGGCTTCCATGGGCAAAACTTCCTTTAAGGACTACCTGAATTGTGGAGCTTGTGGGTATGACTCCTGCGAAGAACATGCCATTGCCATTGTAAAAGGGTTAGCCGAAATAGAGATGTGTTTACCTTATACCATTGAAAAACTGCACAATTCAGTGAAGGACTTGGCTATTTCCAACGAGAAGTTGGTAACCATGCGACAAGCCCTGAAACAGTCGGAGAAAATGGCCAGCATGGGCCAGCTGTCTGCAGGCATTGCTCATGAACTGAATAATCCCCTGGGGGTGGTAATTATGTATGCCAATATTCTTTTAGAAGAAGCCGATCAGGATTCACCACTCTACTCCGATTTAAAGCTGATTGCCGATCAGACACATCGATGTAAATCGATAGTTGGTGGCTTGCTGAACTTTGCCCGAAAGAATCAGGTTAACTCGGCTCAGGTAGATGTGGTGAAAATGGTAGAGCAAGGATTGGATGCTGTTTTGATTCCGGAAAATGTGGACGTGAAGGTGGACACCGAAAAGTTGAAGAATCGCGTGGCTGAAATGGACAATGAACAAATGTTGCAGATCTTCACAAATCTGTTTAAAAATGCTTTTGATGCCATGCCTGGTGGCGGAAAATTAACCATAACACTTGCTGATACGGAAGATGAGGTGTTGTTTACTGTTGCTGATACGGGTAGCGGCATTAAGGAAGCAGATAAGGAGAAAATTTTTGAACCCTTTTATACAACCAAAGGTATTGGAAAGGGTACAGGTTTGGGGCTGGCAACAGCCTATGGTATTGTGAAAATGCATAAGGGTAAGATTACCGTGGACTCCAATGCTGATAATACGAAGGGGCCTACAGGTACGACCTTCAGATTGAATATTCCCAGAAACCGATAATTATGACAGAAAAGCAAAAACAAATTATGTTGGTTGATGACGATCCGGATTATTTATTCCAGATGCGTTTCCAACTGGAACATATGGGCTTTCAGGTAGAGACTGCCGAAAGCCAACGGGAAGCTGAAAGTTTATTGGAACGTATCCAACCCGATCTGGCAATTTTTGACTTGATGATGGAACAGGAGGACAGTGGCTTTATCCTGAGTTATAAGATGAAACGACGTCACCCTGATGTGCCTATCATTATTGCTACGGCTGTATCGGCCGAAACAGGCATGTCCTTTGGGCTTGATACTGAAGCTGAAAAGCAATGGATAAAGGCTGACTTGTATTTGGAAAAGGGAATTAGCAAGGAGCAATTGCAAAAAGCAATAAATAAATTACTAAAATTGTAGAATAATCCATAAACCTGGTTGCATGAATCAAATGACAGTCCTGGTAGTTGACGATGAACCCGGCATATGTTCGGGTGTTTCACGTATTCTGAGAAACTTTTCGGTATCGTACCCTTTTATGGACGAGGACATGAAGTTCCGTGTACTGGAGGCAGCAACCGGTGAAGAGGGCATTGAACTGGTAAAGAATGAACGCATCGATGTGGTATTGCTTGATAATAAACTTCCGGGTATACAGGGAACCGATGTACTGGATTTCCTCAATAAGCATTACCCCGATATTATTGTCATGATGATCACTTCCTATGCCAGTTTGGAGTTGGCTGTTAAAGCGACCAGTCAGGGGGCTTACGACTTTATTCCCAAGCCTTTTACTCCGCAGGAATTGAAATCATCTATGGAGAATCTTACCAAGCACCTTTTCCTGCGCGGGATGACCAAAAAGATGAATAAGGAGGGAAAAGAGGTGCGGTATCAGTTTTTATCGGTATTATCGCATGAGTTAAAAACACCGCTAAATGCCATTGAGGGCTATCTAAAGATCATGAAAGATCGGCAGGCAGGTGAATCATTAGAAGCTTACGAGCAAATGTTGGACCGATCGCTTCATCGAATTAAGGGTATGCGCAATCTTATTATGGATTTATTAGATCTTACGAAGATACAGTTTGAAAAGAAAACTGAGAAACTGCAAGAGGTCAATATCCATGAGGTTGCTCAAATGGCTATTGAAGCGATTAATCCGTATGCTATCCAGAAAGATGTTACCATTCATCTGAACGGAGGCCAGGATTGTACTTTCTTTGCCGATCCTGGTGATATCGAGATTGTGTTTAACAATTTGCTCTCGAATGCCGTGAAATATAATCGAGATAAGGGCGAGGTATTTGTGGATATGAGAACAGGGGAGGATGTATTTGAAATCGAGATTCGCGATACGGGTATCGGGATGAACGAAGAGGAGACGACTCATTTGTTTGATGAGTTTTTCCGCGTAAAAAGCGAACAGACGAAAAATATTACCGGCAGTGGCCTGGGGTTGCCAATTGTAAAAAAAATAGTAGATTTATACCAAGGAGATATTCATATTCAGAGTACCCCAGGTAAGGGGAGTACTTTTAAGATACGATTGCCCAAATAAGCGAATGATAATTTAAAGAGCTGCAACATGAATTTGCCTGAGAAAACGATTGGTCGTTTAAGTGAATACCGCCGCACATTATTGAATTGCCTGGGAAATGGCAAAACCCATATATATTCCCACGAATTAGCTAACCTGCATAATATTACCGCCGTACAAGTACGCCGGGATATCATGCTTATTGGCTACTCAACCACTGCAAAAAAAGGCTACGATGTAAAGGCTTTGATTGATGTAATTGGGGATATAATTGATACTGAACAAGGATTGAATGCAGCGGTTGTGGGGATTGGTAACCTGGGACGCGCTATCACTACCTATTTTAATGGGAAGCGCACCAAGTTACGTATTGTTGCCACTTTTGATACCGACCCGCTGAAAGTAGGACGTGTTATTGCCGGGGTTAAGTGTTACTCCATGGCCGAGTTAAAAGATATTGTGGTGAAAAATAATATATCTATTGGCGTTATTACTGTTCCCACTGAGGATGCCGCTAAAGTGACCGATCAGCTGGTAATGGCCGGCGTAAAGGGACTGCTCAATTACACTTCCTCGTCGTTGAATGTGCCGGATAATGTCTATCTGGAAGAGTATGACATGATTACTTCTCTGGAAAAAGTAGCCTATTTTGTAAAGCAAAAAAACCATGATCAGCTTTCTGCAGAAGAGACTGAATAGGACACGCAAAGACTAATACGTTATGCAGGTACATCGTAGTTTTGATGATCTTCCCAATATTGCCAACCCGGTAGTTACAACAGGAACTTTCGATGGGGTACATTTGGGGCATACGGTTATCTTAAACCGCCTAAACCGGTTGGCACAGGAAGTTAATGGGGAGTCGGTTTTGATTACCTTTCATCCCCATCCGCGTATTGTCTTGTATCCCGAGACAGCGGGCAATGGGTTGAAGCTTATCTGCAGTCAGCGTGAAAAGATTTACCAGCTGGAGAAAACAGGTATCGACCATGTTATCATCATTCCCTTTACAGTAGATTTTTCAAAAATTACCTCTAAAGCATTTGTCGAGGAGTTGTTATTGGGAAAACTGCATGCACGGAAGATAATTGTCGGTTTTAACCATCACTTTGGACATAACCGGGAAGGTGATTACTCCTTCCTCGATGAGCTTACTCATGCGCATCCCTTTGAAGTGGAAGAGATTCCCGAGCAAGAGCTGGAGCACGAAACGGTAAGTTCAACCATTATTCGTAAAGCCCTGCACGCAGGACGCATACAGCGAGCGAATGCCTACCTGGATCATTTTTATGTTATTATGGGGCCCTTGTCAACGGGCGATCCCAAATGTGCTCAGGCGGGTTTTCCAACACTCAGTGTTGAAATTGAGGAGGGTGTAAAGCTGATTCCCCCCGATGGCGTTTACGCCATTCAGTTGATGGTGGGCAATGCGTCATACAGAGGCATGCTGAACATCAAGCGCCCCCAAGAAAAACCTTTGCCTTCGTTGCAGGTGCATTTGTTTGACTACACGCCACAATATGACGTTCGTGGACATGTTGGCACCCTTACCTTCCACAAGCGGATGCGCGAAGAGTTTGTTCTTGCTGACAGGGATGATTTGCGTCGTCAGTTGGATCAGGACCGAAAGGAAATTGAGGAGTTGATTTATTAAATGTAAGGTTGTGCCTATTTTGCAAGGAACCAATAATAAAGGCCGAAGGAATCGTTCTTTATAGCTCTCTTAAAGCTTCAATCAGTTTTTTCCTTTTAGGCTTTTCTAACACCAATGGCAAGGTGAAAAATAGACCACTGGCCAGGAGTTTTACTTCGTCGGACTTTTGCATGAAGGTTTTGTCATTTGGATGGTAATTGTCCCGAAGGAATTCGGTAAGAAGTGCCAGAGCGATTCCTGTTGATAACCATTGGGCATGTTGTAAATAGCGGGCCTTTTTTAGTGTTTTATTTGCTGGGTTGAGTTTTTGGAAGGTTTGTTGTACATTTCTATACGTCACTTTTTGTATTGTTTCCTCTGGCAGACTATAACGAACATCGGTAAAGGTGTAGGTGTTGTTTTTACGGGGAAAGATACTCTTGTGGTAAAAGAGGGTTACCCGTTCCGTTTCCTCCTTGCTGAAAAATAGCTCTGTAAAATGGGTGCCCTCTGGAAAGGGTAAGTCCTGTGTAAGGAGTTTCCGGTAGTTTCTTTTCTGATCCCATCCCTGATAACTGGTGAGTTGAGCGATCCTTATTTTTCGTCCCTTTGTGCTGTCGATGGTGATGTAGGGTTGCCGAAAAAAGGAATTGGTGTGAAGTTCCAGCCAGGAAGTTGAAAGCGTTTGCCCTGAACTTAGGGAAATTTCAATGCTGTTTTTTTGAGCATAGCTCATTTGTACAAGAAATAAGGTTAGTGTAAAGAGAAAGAGTCGCATGGGGATTTTGTTGTAAGGTTAGTTCGTGGTGAGTCAGTACTATATTTGTGAACTTAGCTCAGCGGTTTTAGTTGAAATTTATCTTTTACTTAATTCGGGTTTTATAGTGGAAGAGCAATCTCCATTGGTGAAATCGGGATGGAAGATAGTGATTTTCTTTGTTATTACAAATAGGGTAGCTTAACGGCTTTGAATGGGTGAAAAGTTTTTCCAGTACAAGCTTGGATAAAAGAAGTAAGGAGCTTTGTGATGATGCACGCTTAAGAAATAAAGCATGTGCGGTTTATTCATGACAGCACATGCTTTATAAGGACAGTAAGTTCAATGCTAAAATTTGATCTTGTAGCTAAGCTCGGGAATCATAATTCCTGCATACTTGGTTTCGATGGAGCCGGTTTTTATATTGTAAAAGTCGGTGTTGAATTCTTCCGTGCCCAAGGCATTAATTACTTGAATTGACCACACAGAAGCATGCCGGACTTTGTTAATTCTATACGATAGGGTGAATGAAACAATTGTTTGGTTTGGGTATTGTTCACTAAATGCTCTATTTCCCGGACTTTCTGCGTATATCACCTCCTTTTTTGCCAATGAAGCCTGCAGGTGGATAGGGGCTTTTCTGTTTCCTCCCATGTAGTTTATGCGCATATTGGCGCTAAGTAAGTTGTTCTTGTCTTTGCCCACTTGCCATTCCTTTCCGGTTAGCAGGTTAATCACAAAGTTTCGATTGTAGCGGGTGTTGCGCTCTATATTGTCTGCACCCTTGTATTTAGAGTTAAAAAGCGAGGCAGTTGCCAGGTAGTAATAGCCTTTGTTCATAAAGTGCTCTACTGTGATATCGATACCTGCATTGTATCCGGTACCACTATTTTCTAAAGCTTCATGGAAAAAGACTTCTTCGCGGAAATTCAATGAGGAGATATAACTCTCAGGACTGACCGGAACTTGTGTGAGTCGCTGGTAGTATGGCTCAAGACTTAGGCGAAGATGGCTGGTGAGTTTTTGGTTATAGGAGAGGACATAGTGGGCTGACTTCATTAGGTCCAGGGATTTATTAGGATAGCTACCTTCCTTCTTCACAAAGTATAAAGGTAAGTGCTCCACACGGCTATGTAAACCATAAGCGAAGGCAAAGCTTTGTTTGTTGTTCATTTGGTATTTTAGGCCCAGCCGTGGTTCCAGTGAGAGGTTATCATTCAACATAAAGTAGAGGAGGTTAACTCCTGCATTGAGCGTGAGTTTTTTGGTTACAAGTATGTGCGATTGCGAATAAACTTGCAGCAGGCCCGAATTTCCTTGTTGCGATGCCAGCTCAATAGGCGCTTCCCCTTCGGTTTGCGATTGGTTAATGTCTACCCGGTAGCCCAGGTGGCTCAATTTAACACCCGAGTGGTTTCGATGGTGTTGGGTAAATTGATGCTTGATGCTTGATTTCAACGTGAGGCGCCATCGGTTGTTGGCTATATCTGACTGGGGGCGTTCGAGTTGATCCAAGCCTATGCGATCTTCTTCATGACTAAACCCACTTCCTGTTGCTGCTACGGTTGTTTTTAGCAGGGATTTTTTTCCCACACGCAATTGATGGGTAAGCCCCGAGGCATACATGTAAAGGCTGGTTTTTGAGTTGTCTCTGTCGGCATCCATTTCCCATTTTTCCATAACACGAGCATCCATCTGTTGACCATCGAGTGCACTAATGCCCCAGAATGAAAAGCTGCCTTTGTTGGTGGTTGGAAAATAGGTGTTAAAGGCAAGATCCTGGTATTTTAGAATGCCTGTATTGTCGGGAAGGATAGGTGCAATAAGCGCCATGGTTGAATTTCTGTAGTTTATCAGATAGGAGGCTTTTTTGCCCTTGACAAATGGGCCTTCAGTCGAAAAATCGATGCCGATAAGCCCCGCCTGAAAAGTATGCTGGCGTTCCTGCTGATTTCCTTTGCGCATCCTGATATCAAAAACACCGGAAGTGGCGTTCCCGAATTCGGCAGGAAAGGCACCTGTATGAAAGTCACTATTGGTCATCATTTGGTTGCTTATAGCCGTTATCATCCCACCTCCAATTACCGATAGGTTGGCAAAGTGACTGGGATTGGGCACTTCCACGCCCTGCACACGCCATAACAACCCATTGGGGCTGTTGCCCCGAATGGAGATGCCATTGCTTGAGACGGATGGGGTTGCAATACCAGCATACGACGAAGCCAAACGAGCCGGATCATTTAAGCCCCCTGCATATCGCTGGGTCTCCTCAACTGTAAACTGGCGACTGCTAACAGTTGTCATTGTATTAAGGGGGGTCTCCTTGCGTACCCGTATAATGGCTTCGCCCAATTCGCATGATTTTGGCGTGAGGGCTATTTGCAGTGCTGCATTGTGCGTACTGCTTATTAGCAATTCGTTTAGCTGATTGGTCTCGTAGCCTACCATGCTTATCTGAATGGCATGACGCCCTACGGGGACATTTTTTAGTTTAAAGTTACCGTCAATGTCGGTTGTTGTGCCAATAACAGGATGGCTGTGTAAAACAATTATTGTGGCGAATGGAAGGGGTTCTTGCGAATTTTTATCCAGTACTTGTCCTGTTAATGTTTGAGTTATTGTTTGTGCTTGCCCGCAAAGCGAGGTGAACAACACGATGCTTAGTGCGTAAATGAGTGTTTTCATCTTGATGGATTTTAATTATTAACGTTGAAAGAATAGTGCCCGCTCTTTATTAACTAAATACAGGGAAAGAAGCAGTAGCAAACCGGTTTGTATGACTTTGCTCATAGGGTGTGTGATAAAGATTTCATTAAAATAACCGGCTGTAATATGAAAGACGATGGGAAGCAGTAGGTTTCGCTTTGTTTTGTAGTATAGCCAATTCATGATGAGCACAAACGGAACGAGACTAATAACAAAGTTAATAGAATAGAGCAAACCGGATTCCACCAGATTACTATGATAGTAACCTTTTATTGAGGTGAGGGGAAAGTGCCAAAAACTCCAGAAAATAGCGAAAATTAGGGAGGTACTAAACAGGTTGAAACGAGCTCGAAGACAGTCGGTTCCATAGCTATGCCAGGCCAGCTCTTCAAGTAGTGGAGCCACTAGTAACAGAAACCAAACGGGAAAAACCGATGAGGTAAAGGTAAATGAGCCACTGAATGCAAATTGTTCAACACCATAGCCAAACAGTAGTGAAATTGCTTGAGCAGCAAGAATACTTATCGGCATTAGAAAGAAGGCCAGGAATATGTAATGTCTTTTGATAGAGGTGAAGTTGAAGATACGGCTCCGCAAATCTTTCCATAAAGCTTTATCTTGCATCATATAGATCATAGCTATTGCTACTGGCGCGCACAAGCCTGCAAAACTTAATAAGCCGGTTAGAAGTTCCGAATGCGGTGTAGCAGGTGTTTTGTGACTGAAGTACCCTGCAGAAAACCAAAGTACCCAAGGGATGAGGGTAGCTAATAAATAAAATCTGGCTGCATATTTATAGCGCCCGATGATGTGTGGTTTTTGCTCCTTTGTTCTCATGGTTTTTTCTTTTTGTTAAAACTCATGAGCAAATAAAGGCGATAAATCGGTGTCAGTCGACCGGACCTATCATTTGGGACTTACCATAGGTGCAGACTTATCGGTGTGTACGTTTAATTGGGTTACTCGTAGTGGGTTATGGTTATTTAGCGTGTGTCGACTTTTATCCATCTCTTTTACCCAAATGGGAAAGATATTGTGTAGGAGTTGTGCCTTTATGTTTCTTAAATACGCTATTGAATGAGGATTTTGAATTAAATCCTGAATCTAATGCGTGAGCCAATAAACTAAATTGCTTTTCGGTTTTCGCCCGCTGGATGAACTCTTCAACACGATACTGGTTGATAAAGTCGTGGAAGTTTATTTTTTCCTTTTGATTGATAACTTGAGACAATTGATGCGTGGAAATATCCAATTTTGACGCCAATTCACTCAGTGTTAGTTTCGGTTCCAGGTAAGGCTTCCGGGTTTGCATATAGGCTAATAAGTGATTATGCATTCTTTGGAGATTTGGCTCATTAAGCCCTGATCTTTTGTATTTCTCCGTTTGCGTATTGCAGGATTCTGTATTGACTATAACTGTAGCATTGTTTGAGAACATATCTTGATGACGGATACCAAAATAGCCCAAATAGAAGATAAAGAAGATCAGTATTGAATAGAACAGGTAGTCGGCATTAAAAGGGAAGGTAAAATGAAAAATGTTTCGCATGCTAAGAATAACGGCAACAAGCATATAAACAAATCCGATAGCATAGATGCAATTACGAAGCCAATTGAGGTTTATACCCTCGTCGTAGGAGAAGTTGTTGTCGATTTTGCGCTTATGTCTCCAGGTAAGCCGATAAGCAAGAATAGGATAGGTAAGACCTGAGATGACAAAAGCGATGAGGATGATGTTTGTAAATAAGGCAAAGTCATTGTTTAGGCCACTGTCTACCAAGGCTTTCTCTTCGGCAGAATAGAAAAAGAAGAAACGCAACATGTAGATGTAAACCAGCACTGCCGGTAGAAAGTGGAGGAAGTCAATCTTCCGCATTGTGCTATCGGCTCGCAACGAGTATAAGGTGTAAAGATAGAGTAGCGGCCCGTGGAGCAGAGGAAGAGGTGCGCCAATGCCAACCAGGTGTGGGTATCTTACCCAATAGCCCAATTGGTTCAAATAGTAATTGAGCAGATGGACTCCAATTACTACCACCCATATAGCCAGTATTTTATCGCTAAGTCCTTTGTTTCTCTTTGTTAGCAAAAGGAACGAGATAAAGAAGGACATAAAAATGCCGCAAATAAAAAGGACCTCCATCAATTCAGCTTAAGTTGAAAATATTGCTTTTTATGCCACTAAAAGTAGTGATTATTTTGAGTTGAATGAAACGAATTCGCTCATTTGGTTGTTGTGAATAGAAATGTTAACTATGGCATACTCCGTAATTTTCTAGTGACACTAAGTTGGGACGTGTATTGGTTGGACTTGCCGGTGCAAATGATAGGGAGGATGGCAAATTCTCCTGACTATTTCTAATTATTTTCAGGGCTGAGGGTGTAAATCAACCTCCATTTTTCGTACTAATTCAATGCCTTCAGGTTTCACTTTTGCTTGCATGGCAATGATTTCAACGCCCTGCGCATGGGCTTCCCGAAGTGCTTCTGCATAAGCGGGATCAATGTCGGCAGCCGGGCCAAAGGTTGTAACATCCATGCGTTGTATAATGTAGAGCATTACGGCACGAATGCCTTCTGCTTTAACACGTTTAAGGGTTTCTAAATGTTTTCGCCCGCGAGTGGTAACGGCATCTGGGAATAGCGCATAGTTTCCTGCTTTCATGGTGACATTCTTGACCTCGATAAAGCATTTATTTGTATCGTTTTC
>JAWOEH010000087.1:0-11586 GCA_046482855.1 Bacteroidales bacterium
GTGATCTTCACATCATACGAATTAAAGTCGAGGTAATATTCAGCTGACCCGGTAAAGGCGTTCATATCCCACCCGACAATATCGTCGTATACGGCAATTTGCGGATACCAATACCCCACAAACCAATTTCCGTGTCCGTATTGGCCCATACGTATGGTAAGATCGCGCGGCAATTGCACTCCCCAGCTCACCTCCAACGAGAGGCTTTTCCCGGGTGTAAGGGGGCGCTTTAATTCAACCAGCAAATTGGAGCCCACCTCACGCACCTCAAAATCCTTAACTCGCTCATTCCAGGTATAATTACCTGCAGCTATCTCATAGAGTTCAACCCCTTGGTGAAGATCCCCTTCACCTATAGAAAAATCGCGATTCACTCCTTTTTTAAAGATGTTTTGGTACAGTCGAAGAACAATAAATTCAAGCGTATCGGGGCTTTCATTATAATATTCAATGAAAGCGTCTCCTTCTAAAAAGCCGGTAGCAGGATTAAACTTCACGTCTATTTGGTAAGCTGCTCGATTTTGGAAGTATTTATTCCCGGGTTCTCCACTCTGATCACGAGTATCGTTTTCATAAGCCGAACGGATTTCGGCAGGAACAAATAACGACTGTCCTAACACACCGTTTGAGATAACAATTACAACAACAATAAACAGGATTTTCTTCATAGCCATAAGTTTATTTTCTTTAGGACTAAGAGAAAGCAGCAATGTTTAATCTCCCCTCTCATTTATGGATGAAAGGACACTCTCGAATGATCTGGGAACTACCTCCTCTCAACCGTAATTTTATCAAAAATAGTTAATGCAGTTGTAAAGGTAGAAAGATCTTGGAACAACCGACCATTTGCTCCGGCATGGTGGCTATGTCCTATAAGCTCCATAGTCACAGGATTTTCATTCAATCGATCAAGAGCTAAGCGATACACCAGAGCGGGTTGCGCCGAGGCCTTATAAGCTTCATTCTGAGGATATTTACTATTATTCCAATACTGATTCCAGTCCCAGGATTGATTCACCTCCACTAAAATATACGCCCCGTCGGGTGTTGGCTGATCGGAACGTGTATTCAGCACAAACGCGCCGGTTGGTGAAGCTCCCGAATAGGCATCTGGAACAGGCATTTTAGGCGTAGGAAAGTAATACCCATCCTCAGCCTTCACTCCCCGCTTGTGTCCCCAATATGGTAAGGCTGCAGGCAAACGCTTCGGTCCGGGTTGATAGGTATTGTCCTTAATGATTCCAAAGGTAAACGTCCCATTTGCTACCGAATTGGGCACATAAAGCGTTTGCAGGAAATTGCCGGCCGAATCTTCCAACCAAATAGCAATAAGTGGGTAGTAGAACGATTCTCCAGGTGTGAAGGTAACCGTATAAGCTTCTCCATCACCTTCATCGTTGGTATAAACTACCTGCTTCTGCCCGTAGGTTGATAAGGCCAGAATAAACAGCGCATAGGTATAAACATATCGCATAGCATTCAATTTTAAAAAGTTAAAACTCAACCATCACGCCAACGGTAGGTAAGATTGTACCCGACTCCGACTTGATAGGCTTCAACACATAACGACTCGGATCATCGTCACGAACCACAGGGTTCCCCTGCTCATCGGTCTGGACAATATAACGTCCGGGTTCATTTATCTTAAAATTATAAATGTTCTGGATATCCAAATAAAGCATCAACGACCACTTATCGAAGAAATAGGATTTATCCACACGCACATCCAGCTGATGAAAAGCATCAAGACGCTTCTCATTGAACCGGGAAAAATCAGAGTAGGCGCGTCCGCGCACTTGCCAGGCCGAAATGAGCGACGACTTTTGAAGATCAACAGGGGTATACGGGCCACCTCCCACAAATCGCCATTTAAAGCCCATATCCCAATTCCGTTTTAACGATTTGGTGGCAGTAAAATTGAAAAGGTGAACATTATCCCAAGCTGTGGGGGTATAACTGTCCAGCTGCTTTAAATTAGCATCCACATCTTGCGACTCCGAACGAACAAGCGTATAGGTTCCGATGATATTAAACCCCCATAAATCGCGATGGCGAAACAAGAGCTCCACGCCAAAGGCTCGTCCCTCGGCAATAGATTTCACGGCTTCATCGCCAAAGGCACCATAGCCACTTCCCTTGCTGGCAATGGAGATTGAGTCGTTCAGCGAAAAGGGATAGTTGCGATAGTATTTGTAAAAAGCTTCAACCGATAGGGTACTATTGGGATTGGGTAACCACTCAAACCCGGAAACCAGGTGGTCGCTTTCAATATAGGTAAGGCCATTTTCTTTGTTAACCAACTCGCCTTCTTCATTCCTGTAACCTAATGTGGTGTAAGGAGGCTTTTGATAATAACGTCCGGTATTAAAATTAACATTCCAGTTGGGAGTGAGTTTATAACTTGCTGAAAAACGCGGAGAGAACTGCTTCAAGGGGTTCGCCATCTCCATATCGTATGAATTTCCATCCACACGAACGCCCAAAGAAAGATTCAATCGGTCATCAAGATAACCCCGACTCGCCTGCGCAAATCCACTCCAAATATACAAATCGAGGTCGGTATTATAATTCAGTTCTCTACTGACGCCAGCAATAAACTCTTTTCGGAAAGTTGTATTGGTATAACGAGCATATTCCGCACCAACACCCACATTAAACTTATAACCTGACGAAGTGCGGGTAGTATTCTCATACCGAAATTTCACCTCACTTTCGGTAGAAGTATAATCAAGGGTTTGCAATGAATCAACCTCAATGTTATCCTGGTATTTAAACGATCGATTGTTAAGGTAATTATGGCTTAACACCCAAGTGTCGTAACTATTCTCTTTATAATGTTTCCACACGGCTCCTACAGTATAGCTCCACTGTTCAAAAGCTGGCAGATAGTTCAGAATATATTGCTGACTTTCGGTTTCATTGGCCTCTTTATTCAAATCAAATTGATCAATAGCTCCCAACCCAATCAGGGTAAGTTCATTCTTTTCGTCGATGCGGGTTTTGGTTTTAAACTGAACATCGTTAAACGTAGGAAGAAAGGGCAACTCAAGAGCGGCAAATAACAGCTGCAAATAAGATCTACGTGCCGAAAAAATAAAGGTGGTTTTCTCGGAAAGAGGCCCATCGAGGGTCATGGCTACCTCTGAAGCGCCTAAAGAACCCTGAATTTCCAATCCATTTGGATTCCCATCTACCTGGCGAAACTCCAATACTGAACTCATTGCATCGCCGCGATTAGCCGGGAAAGCACCGGAGTAGAATTTCACCTCACTGATAAAATCCACATTCAGTATACCCACAGGGCCACCGGAAGCTCCTTGCGTAGAGAAATGGTTTATGGTAGGAATCTCAACGCCATCGAGGTAGAAAGCGTTTTCAAAAGGGCCTCCGCCGCGCACAATTACATCATTTCGCTCGCCCGGCGTGGGTGCCACTCCGGGGAAGGACTGAATAACCTTTGAGATATCGCGGTTGGCTCCCGGATTTTTTTCGATATCCTTAATTCCTATACGCCGCATAGATAATGGACTCTCTTCGGTTTTACGGAAAGGAGAAGCTTTCACCACAGCCTCTTCAAGGGCCACAGAAGTAGACTGCATGCCTACTTCAAAAAAAGCTTCTTTGGCATTTGTTACCATTACCTCTTCGGTTACGCGAGTTTCGTATCCCACAACAGAAACCTGCAGGCGCACAAAACCAGGCTCAACACCTGTAAACATAAATTCCCCATCGAAATTTGTGGCAGATCCTATTTGTGTTTGAAAGATCACCACATTGGCAAAAGGAATAGGCTCATTTGTTTGCTCATCATACACACGCCCCCGAACCACACCTTTATCCGTTTGCGCCAACGAATCAAAAGCAACCATGGGGAAGAATATTATAAGAAAGAGAAGTCGTCTCATTTGTTAATTGTTTTTTATTGAAGATTAAACAACACGACTCTAAAAAAGTTTATATCACTCCAAAGAAGGAGCTTTCCCTTGCTCAATAAGATCTTGAAAATACCTCACCTCTTCTTGAAATGCGTTTTTTGGAAGCATTTCCAGCAGTGCTTCAATTTCATCCAATTGCTTTTGTGCGAAAGTAAGGAGCGCCTTACTATTGTCTCCCAGAATACGATGCTGGTATGCTTTCCGAACTTTTTGTATACGTTGTACGAGTTGTTTGATGGATGCCTTAAAGTAGGTATCCTGAAAAAACTCCCAAATATAGTTCACGGCCATCTCTGAGGGATGAATCATGTCATCGGCATAAAAGCGGTAGTCGCGTAAATCGTCCATCATAATTTCGTACGAGGGGAAATAGTGTAGCCGGTCATCTTGCTCAACCAATTGATGAATAGCGCAATGCAAAATGGCTTTGCTATACTGATTCCCTACTGCACCATCTTTCCAATGCCTAACAGGGCTCACCGTGAAAATAATGTGTCTGGCGGGATGCTGCTCCCAAAGCGTATCTAATAGTTCCTGCCACTGATTTACAATGTCGTCTACCGACAACAGCCGCCGATAAAATTCACGTGCAGGAATTTTGTGGCAGTTGGACACAATTTGTCCGGAGCTACGATGCTCAAAAACCCGGGCGGTTCCGAAGGTAAAAAACAGATAATCGGCTCGCTCCAGTTGCTTCCGCGCCTGACTGTAGGATGTATTCATTCGCTCAAGCGTAACCGCAGGGTTCGTTGATGAGAAAGACGTATCGTGTAAAAAACTCAGGTAACGCTCCTGGTAATTATAAAGATCCGACAGCTCAAAAGGTCTATTTTGCAACAATCGTTTAACAACACCGGCAATCGATGCCGGATTATACAACACCCCAAAGGGATTTACCACTACCGGGAACTTATGGGCTTGCATAGCTCCGCCAATATGTTCGGTAAAGCAGGAGCCCAAAAACAGTCCGTGTGAATTGTGGTCAATGGGAAATGCTGCTTTTTGGGGAACTATTAGGGTTCGAAAAAGGGTATCTCTATTCATCATAAATTGTATTAAACATTGGAAAGATCTTCCGGTATTTTATAAATTACAACAAAATACAACAAATCCACTCAAAAACATAAACCTATGCAACACATCATTACGTTGAGTACCACAGCCAATAGCGGATTGTATGATATCACAGCGCAGGTACAGGAAATGGTTGAGCGTGCTTCGATTCATAACGGGTTGGCCAATATTTATGTACAAGGAGCAACAGCGGCGATTATGATACAGGAGAACTGGGATCAGTCGGTTCAGAATGATGTAGTCAGCCTGCTGCGAAAACTAATTCCTGCAGGCGTATGGGAGCATGATGCACAGGACAATAATGGTGATGCGCATTTAAAAGCCGGGCTAATTGGACCGCAGGAGACCATTCCTATTATTGGCAAAAAACTGGGACTTTCCACCTGGCAGAATATATTTTTATGTGAATTTGACGGCCCGCGTCAACAGCGACAGGTAGTAGTAACAATTATCCCTACTGATTCCATACCCGAATAATTCAGACTAAGGGTTTTGGGAAGATCCGGAATCTGATTGTACATAGCGAATATTGCGTAAAAGCCCCTCGTATTTTGTTCGTTTTACTGCCGATTTGCGAAAAAGCTCACGAAACTGCTCAACCGATAACTCCCTCCATTGTGCTGCATTCATGGAAAGCAAGTTGGGATGGGGGCTAAATAGCGGCTCATTGTGTGCCCGGGCCTTCAGGTTCCAGGGGCACACCTGCTGACATACATCACAACCAAAAATCCATTGGTCAAAATCAGGCGTGTTTTCTTTGGCCAATTCTCCTCTTCGCTCAATGGTTTGGTAAGAAATACATTTCCTACCATCAATCTGGTAAGGTGTTAATGCACCTGTGGGACATGCTTCGATGCATCGGGTGCAAGTTCCGCACAAATCGCCAACAGGCGTGTCGTATTCAAGTGCTACATTAATCAAAAGCTCACCTATAAAAAAATAAGAACCATGGTGTTTATTTATAAGATTGGTATTTTTACCAATCCAGCCTAAACCACCACGCTGCGCCCAAGCTTTGTCCATTATCGGAGCACTATCAACAAAAGCACGTCCCTCGAGACCGGGTATTCTCTTTTCTAATTGATGAAAGAGTGCCCAAAGTTTCTTTTTGACTATTTCGTGGTAATCACGTCCATAGGCATAGCGGGAAATTTTGCAAGCAGGATCCTGAGGCTCTTCATCGGTGTAATAATTATAGAGAACCGAAATCACCGAGCGGGTTCCCTCCACAAGTTTTCGGGGATCGGTGCGTTTTTCAAAGTGATTGGCCATATAACGCATTTCTCCATGACGCTCCTCATCGAGCCATTGTTTTAAATATTTGGCCTCGTCAACAAGTTCAGTGGCTTCGGATATACCACAAGCAAGAAACCCCAGCTCATGAGCCAGGGATCTTACCCATTGGGTATGTATTTTTATTGTATCGGACATGCGTTAAAGCAATCCCAGTTCTAACAGTGCCTCTTCGGACATCATACTTTTATCCCATGGGGGATCAAATACCAACTTAATATCGGCCTTTTTCACCCCTTTCACTTTACTTACATTTGTGTACACATCGTTAAGTAATTCATCAGCCATTGGGCAATTAGGGGCGGTGAGCGTCATCTTTACCTCTACATTGTTGTCATCATCCACATCAATGTTGTAGATTAAGCCCAAATCGTAAATATTTACCGGAATTTCCGGGTCATATACCTGCTTCAGCACCTTCACAATCTCAGCCTCCACTGCTAAATAGTCGTTCGTTGTCTCCATAATAAGTCTCTTTTGTGGGTAAACAAGCGCTTTGCCAAAAAGTTCTAAGCGCCTTTTTCCCGTGCATGATAGGCCATTGCATAAAGCTTCATCTGCTTCAACATAGCCAGCAAACCATTGGAACGGGTGGGAGACAAATTCTCCTGTAACCCAATCTCTTTTATAAAGTAAAGATCGGCATTCATCACCTCCTCAGGTGGCAATCCATCGAGCACGCGGATGAGCAGAGCAACAATGCCTTTGGTAATTATGGCGTCGCTATCAGCGGAGAAGTGCATTACACCATCTTTGTAGTCGGCATACAGCCAAACTTTCGACTGGCACCCATCAATCAGGTACTCCTGAGTTTTGTGCTTAGGATCAATGTCGGGAACTTCTTTACTAAGCTCAATCAGGTAATTATACTTCTCCATCCAGTCGGAAAAGATGGAAAACTCTTCAATTACTTCATCTTGTCTTTCTTTTAGTGTCATAGTATCGGTATTTTCAAATTATCCGAACATCTGTTGTACTTTCTCAAGACCTTCGAACAAACGGTCAATCTCCTGAAATGTATTGTAAAAACTAAAGGACGCGCGAATGGTTCCATCCACTCCCATGAGGTGCATGATAGGTTCGGCACAGTGATGCCCGGTGCGCACGGCTACGCCCATTTTATCCAAAATCATACCGGCATCCAGATGGTGAATATCAGTAAAAACAAAGGAAAGCACGCTCACCTTTTTGCGGGCAGTCCCAATAATACGAATGCCTTTCATGGCTTTCATTTTGTTGGTGGCATACTGCAACAGCTCCTCTTCGTAAGCAGCTATGGCCTCCAGGCCTGTATCCTGCACGTAGGTTATCGCCCTTTCAAGTCCAATGGCACCGGCCATATTGGGTGTGCCCGCTTCAAAACGAAAGGGGATATCATTAAAAGTAGTTTCTTCAAACGACACTTTTTGAATCATCTCGCCACCCGTTTGATAGGGAGGCATTTGCTCCAGCCATTTGCGCTTGGCATACAATACGCCAATGCCTGTAGGGCCATAAAGTTTGTGTCCGGAAAAAACAAAGAAATCGCAGTCCATGGCCTGCACATCAACAACTGTATGCTGCACACTTTGTGCACCATCAATCAAAACGGGAATCGATTTTGCGTGCGCCTTATCAATGATAAAATTCACGTCATTTACGGTTCCCAAAGCATTGGAAATATGTGCAACGGCAACCAAGCGGGTTGTATCGGAAAGATACTCCTCAAGCTTATCCAATTGCAAATCGCCATTATCGTCAACAGGCAGTACTTTAAGTATAGCGCCCTTACGTTGGCAAAGCATTTGCCAAGGCACAATGTTGGCATGATGCTCCATGGCAGTGATAAGAATCTCATCACCTGCCTGCACAAACTTTTCGCCAAAGGAAAACGCCACCAGATTAATGGACTCGGTGGTTCCTTTTGTAAAGATCACCTCCTCCTTTTCAGCTGCCCCGATAAACTTCTGCACACTCGCACGGGCAGACTCATAGCGTTGAGTTAACTGCTCGCTCAGGTAGTGTACCCCCCGGTGAATATTGCTGTTTTCGTACCGATACATATGCGCCACAGCGTCAATCACCTGATTGGGTTTATGAGTTGTGGCTGCATTATCGAAATAGGCAAGAGGTTTCCCATAAATTTCCTGCTCAAGTATCGGGAAATCTTTCCGAATAGAGGCTACATCCAGATGTGATTTTTTCTGTTCCATTAATGACAATGCATTTGGCAAAAGTTACATCGCGATAATTCGCCGCGTAATCGTTTATCAACTAACTCCTGAATTCTGTCTTCCAAGGGTTGTAATGGGATCTTTCCGATAACATCATGTGCAAAGGCATACATCAGCAGCAAGCGGGCTTCGCGTGTGTTAATCCCGCGGCTGCGCAAGTAAAACATGGCGCTTTCATCAAGCTGACCAATGGTAGCTCCGTGGCTACACTTCACATCATCGGCATAAATCTCCAATTGGGGTTTGGTATGCATCTCAGCATCATCGGTTAACAATATGCTATTGTTGGCCTGATATGCCTGCGTCTTCTGCGCATCGGGAGCAACGTGCACACGGCCACGGAAAGCACCTGTTGCATAATCGTCGAGTACCCCTTTAAACAACTGACTGCTCTGGCAGTTGGGATATTTATGATCAACATTCACAAAATTGTCAATATGCTGTCCCTTATCGGTAAGATAAAGGCCGTATACATTACTCTCGGCACCTTGCCCATTGAGCGTAACAAAGCTATTGTTACGGATGAGTCCACCGTGAAGTGTAATGGTATTGGCTGCTAAATAGCTATCGCGCTCCTGGTGGAAAAACAAGTTGGAAACTTGTCTTGAGCCATTGTGCTCATTTTGTATGCGAACGTAATCCAGTCGAGCATTTGGCGCAACATACGACTCGGTAACCGAATTGGTCAGGAAGTTTGCTGCCGATAGGGTATGGTCGCAAACCACCACTTGAGCTTGCGCATTTTCCTCAACAATAAACAGATTACGGTGTTGGGTCATACCATCCTCTTCATCCATCAACAAATTGATGATTTGAATAGGTTTATCCATCACCGTATTTTTGGGCACATACATAAAGATGCCATCACGCACAAAAGCAGTATTCAAGGCTACAAGCCCTTCTTTTGAGGTATCGGCATAAGCGCCAAAATGCTTGGCAACCAACTCGGGATATTGCTTCGTAGCCTCAGCAAAACTCCCTACGATAATACCTCCGGGCAGTTCAGTAAGCATTTGGTTACGATTGTAGTACCACCCATTCAGGAGCAATACCACGTGGGTATTAAGTTCGGGAATATCGCACTTAAAGATATCATCCACATTGAACTCAATATTTTTTGGTGTCAGGTATTTCTTAAAGCCGTTTTCAAAGGCTTTTTGAAGATCAGTATACTTGTAGCGTTCATCCGATTTATCAGGAATGCCTTGCTTTTGGAAGTCTTTCATTCCCTGTAAGCGCTTTTCCTTGATAAAGTCGGGGTCTTCACTTTCCAGAACCTCAAGATTATCGGTAAACAACTTATGGTAGTGATCGATTAGATCGATATGCTTTACATTCATAATCAACGATTTTTTTCGGAAACTAAACTGTTTCCCCTTTTTTCAACCAATCGTAACCTTTCTCTTCCAACTCAAGAGCCAACTCCTTGCCTCCCGACTTGATGATCTTCCCGTTATACAATACATGTACAAAATCGGGAATGATATAATCGAGCAATCGCTGGTAATGGGTAATCACCACGGTAGCATTCTGCTTAGTTTTAAGCTTATTCACCCCATTTGCAACAATGCGCAGGGCATCGATATCAAGGCCTGAGTCCGTTTCATCGAGGATAGATAATTTGGGCTCAAGCATAGCCATTTGGAAAATTTCGTTCCGTTTTTTCTCGCCGCCTGAGAAACCCTCGTTTACCGATCTATTGGTAAGATTTGAGTCGAGTTCGACTAAATTTTTTCGTTCACGCATCATCTTTAGGAAGTCGGATGAACTGATAGGATCCTCACCCCGAAATTTCCGATGCTCATTCACGGCTGTTTTCAAGAAATTCACCATGCTTACGCCGGGAATTTCAATGGGGTACTGAAACCCCAGAAACATGCCTGCATGAGCTCTCTCTTCAGGTTCCATATCAAAAAGATCTTTGCCATTGAAAGTAATTTCCCCCTCGGTGACATGGAACAGGTCACGACCGGCCAAAACGGAGGCTAATGTGCTCTTTCCGGAACCATTGGGCCCCATGATTGCATGGACCTCTCCGGCTTTTACTTCCAGGTTGATTCCTTTAAGAATCTCTTTTCCTTCAATTTCTGCGTGTAAATTCTTTATAGTAAGCATTATTGTTTTCTTTAAAATATTCAATTAATTCTATTCTTGTGTAGCGAAGATTAACCAACGCTGCCCTCAAGGCTTATTTGAAGAAGTTTTTGTGCTTCTACAGCAAATTCCATAGGCAATTTGTTCAAAACCTCCTTGGCATAACCATTCACAATAAGTCCAATGGCATCTTCAGTGGGTATTCCCCGTTGGTTGCAATAGAAAATTTGATCTTCTCCAATTTTTGAGGTAGTGGCCTCATGCTCAACAATGCTGTTTTTATTGTCTACCTCCAAATAAGGGAAAGTATGAGCCCCACATTTATCCCCCAGCAACAAGCTATCGCACTGCGAGAAGTTACGGGCATTATCGGCATTTTTAGTTACCTTCACCAACCCACGGTAGCTATTTTGGCTCTTTCCGGCCGAAATGCCCTTGGAGATAATCGTACTCTTGGTATTTTTCCCAATATGTATCATTTTCGTACCGGTATCGGCCTGTTGATGATTGTTGGTCACAGCAACAGAGTAAAACTCGCCCACTGAATTATCGCCCATAAGAATTGTACTTGGGTATTTCCAGGTAATAGCTGAGCCGGTTTCCACTTGTGTCCAGCTAATTTTGCTATTTGCCCCTTTGGCAATACCTCTTTTGGTTACAAAGTTATAGATCCCGCCTTTTCCCTCTTTGTTCCCAGGATACCAATTTTGCACGGTAGAGTATTTCACGTGGCTATTTTCTTTGGCCACAATCTCAACAATGGCAGCGTGCAATTGATTTTCATCGCGCTGCGGAGCGGTACAACCCTCCAGATAGCTTACGTAGCTGTCGTCTTCGGCTACGATAAGAGTGCGCTCAAACTGGCCTGTATTGGCGGCATTAATACGGAAATAGGTACTTAATTCCATAGGGCATCGAACTCCTTTGGGAATATAGCAAAACGAACCATCGCTAAATACAGCAGAGTTCAATGCGGC
>JAWOEH010000115.1:0-9962 GCA_046482855.1 Bacteroidales bacterium
CTATGCCATTGCCGATATACACGGATGCTATCAAACCTTTCGCTCTATGGTGGAAGATCATCTGCACCTTACACACAATGATACACTCTATCTGCTGGGCGACTACACCGACCGGGGACCGGCAACAGCTGAACTACTCAACTACATTATGAATCTGCAAAAGCAGGGATATACCCTTGTGTTGCTTCGCGGCAACCACGATCAAATGCTACTGGATGCCTATTACCATACCAGCGAGAATGCCGTTGACCTTTGGCTCTACAATGGGGGGCAAACTACATTGAAAAGCTATGGCATTGAAAGCCCCGAAGAGATACCCCCTGCATCGATCCAGCTATTGGAAAATACCCGCTACTTCGTGGAGCTGGATGACTATTGGCTGGTACATGCAGGTTTTAACCTTCAAAACAAAGATTGGCAATCCGATAGCTACGCAATGTTGTGGGACAGAGAAGAAGCTTGGGATGGGGAAAAATTAAACCAAAAGCCTGTAATACACGGACACACCCCCATCCCTGTTCAATTTGTAAAGGAGTACCTGACACTTGGCGAACCTGTTGTTTCCATCGATACCGGATGTGTATATACACACTACACAGGCATGGGTTACTTAAGCTGTTTGTGTTTGGACAACCGCACCCTCATATCTCTTGCCAATATCGACACCCGGGAGCGCGAAAAAAGTTAACTTTACCTTAATTTTGCTGTTAGCCATTAACAGCTGCCAATTTTTTCAATACTTTGCAAGCGAACAATAAAGAGTGACTTATGGAAAGATTCATCAATCGGGAGATTAGCTGGTTGGCCTTCAACGATCGTGTTTTACAGGAGGCTGCCGACAAGAGTGTACCTTTAATCCAACGATTTCGGTTTTTGGGTATATTTTCTAATAATCAGGATGAATTCTTCCGGGTTCGGGTGGCCACCATAAAACGCATTGCTGCTATAAACCCCAAACGCAAGCAATTGGGGAACTACACACCCAACCAGCTGCTGCGTCAGATTCAGGAAATTGTAGTCAGGCAACAGGAGAAGTTTGAGAGCATTTACGAATCTCTGCTGGAAGAACTTAGCCAACATGATATTCATGTGGTAAATGAGATCCAACTTAACGCCGAGCAAAAAACCTATATCACCCAGTATTACTACCAACATATCCGTCCGGTGTTGGTGCCTATTATGATAAGCAGTGCCCCGGAGTTCCCGCAACTAAAAGACAAGCCCCTATATTTTGCTGTAAAGCTCACCAACAGCAAAGTGCCTGATGACATTGCCTATGCCCTGCTGGATCTGAATACTGATATTCTGCCCAGATTCGTAGTACTTCCCAACATTGGCAACAAGAAGTTTATTATTATTCTTGAAGATATTATCCGCTTTTGCATTAACGACATCTTCTCCTTTTTTGAATACGACAAGATAGAAGCCTATACCATAAAAATCACTCGTGACGCCGAGTTGGATATTGATGACGATATCTCCAAAAGCTTTATGGAGAAAATGTCCTTATCGCTGGAGCGACGAAAAAAGGGAGAGCCGGTACGCTTTGTTTACGATGCTGAAATGCCGGAAGACCTGTTTGCATTTTTCACCCGAAAGATGCAGCTTGATAACCGCGATAACATTATTGCCGGAGGACGCTACCACAATTTTAAGGACTTTATCAACTTCCCCAACATTGGTCCGGCAAAGCTGGAGAACAAGAATAAACCCGAAATCCCACACATTGCACTAAAACCCAACCAGAGCATTTTAAAGGAGATAAAAAAGCGTGACATCATCCTTCATTACCCTTACCAATCGTTTGGTTACTTTGTGGATATGTTGCGCGAAGCAGCTATCGACCCGCATGTCGAGAGCATCCAGATTACCTTGTACCGGGTTGCTAAAAAATCGATGGTGATCAACTCCCTGATAAATGCTGCCCGAAACGGTAAGAAAGTATCGGTACTCATTGAATTGCAAGCGCGTTTCGATGAAGAAGCGAATATTTATTGGTCCAACCGACTGCAGGAGGCAGGGGTAAAAGTGGTTCACGGCATTCCGGGCCTTAAGATACACTCCAAACTGGCTTTAATTACCCGAAAACAGGGACGAAAACAAGAACACTTCGTCTATATTGGCACCGGAAACTTTCAGGAACGCTCGGCAAAAACATACTGCGACGAAGGGCTTTTTACCTTCGATAAGCGCATTACCTCGGATGTGACCAAAATCTTTGAATTTTTCGATAAAAACTACAAACAGCATATCTTCGAGCACATTATCTTGTCGCCCTTTAGCACTCGTGAACATTTTCTGAAGCTCATTGATTTTGAAATAAGTCAGGCACGAAACAAAAAACGAGCCCATATTATTGTAAAACTCAACTCGCTTATCGACATTGACATGATAAACAAGTTGTACGAGGCAAGCCAGGCAGGTGTGAAGATAAAGCTTATTATTCGCGGTATTTGTGGCATTAAACCCGGCATTCCGGGACTAAGTGAGAATATTGATGCCATTTCCATTGTCGACAAATACCTGGAACACGCACGTATTCTCTATTTCTATCACGGTGGCGAAGAATTGATGTACCTCTCGTCGGCCGACTGGATGGTGCGCAACCTGGACAACCGCATAGAAGTAACAGCTCCTGTTTATGACGAATCCATAAAAAAGGAACTGAAACATATGCTCAAAATTCAGTTGCAGGATAACGTTAAAGCCCGTGTACTGAGCCCGGATCTTTCCAATAAACACATTACCAATGACAAAAAACGGGTACGTGCACAAGAGGCTTTTTACCAATACCTGAAACACAAATACAGCAAAGAGAAGGCAGAACAAAATGCCAGTTCTGTCTGATAACATAGGACAATCTTACCTGATAAAAGAAGATCTTATGTATTTTTAATGTCTGTTGCGCAAAGCAGCACACGAACGCACATTTACATAAACCACTTGAATCCATCCTATATCATGAGCATTAAAAACCCGGTAGGCACCTATCCTTTTCACATAAAATCCTACGATGCCGATTTCATGGGCCGGCTAAATATGGAAGCCCTTTTTCACTACTTGCAGGAAGTGGCCTGGGAGAATGCCCGGAGCAATAATTTTGGTTACGAATTTATGCAAACCGAAAATGCCTACTGGGTACTTTCGAAGGTGCGCCTGGAAATAATAGAGGCGCCCCGATGGAACCAAAGCATTCAGATAAAAACCTGGCCACGGGGGGGCATGGGTTTTTTTGCCCTGCGCGACTATCAGGTATTGAATCATGATGCTGTTATTGGCAAAGCAACCAGCCACTGGCTCATTGTTGATCAAACCTCAAAAAGACCAAAAAAAGTTGACAACTATTTTTTTGCCGATGAAACGTTTTGCCAGGATGAAGCGCTGCCCGGCACCAAGCTGGCAAAATTGACCATACCGGAAGATCTTACTGAAACGGAAACCCGCAAAGTGCACATTAGCGACCTTGATGTAAACCAACATGTGAACAATGCCACTTATGTAAAATGGTGTGTAGATGCACTGCCTGCGGAGATACTAAAAGAGAAGGCCATCTCTGCCATAGAGATAAACTATCTGGCAGAGTTAACCGGGGGTGAGTCTTTATCGGTTTTGTACAAACAACATGAGCAACTGCATACGGTTGTGATAAAAAACATTGAAACACAACGCCCTGTATGCATTGCACAAATAGAGCTATAAAAAAAGAGCTCCTCTTTCGGGGAGCCCTTTTTATTTCAATCTCTTTTGCGCTTATTATTCGCCGCGAGTAACTTTCAGTAATTCTACGTCAAATATCAAGGCCATATTAGGCTCAATAGGGCCTCCGGGGCGTACGTTTGTTCCATAAGCCAACTCGGTAGGCAGGTAAAAACGATACTTTGCACCCTCTTTCATAAGTTGCAAGCCTTCTACCCATCCTGGAATCACGCGACCCAGGTGGAAACGTGCAGGATTGTCGGCATTTTGGTTCTCATCGAACACAGTACCATCCACAAGGGTTCCTTTGTACAGCACGGAAACAGTATCCTTGGCAGTAGGTGAAACGCCGGTACCTTCTTCCAGCACTTCGTACTGAAGACCACTTTCGGTTACCTGAACATCGTCGCGGGTTTTATTCTCCTCGAGGAATTCACGTCCCTCTTGCAAATTCTTTGCTGTTTTGGCTTCGTTCAATCCTTTGAAATAGGCACCAATAACTTCCTGCATTTGTTGCTGGTCAATTTCCATTTCACTGCCGCCAAGGGCTTCTTCAAGACCTTTTACAAAAGCCGCGGTATTTATCTCATCCATGCCGTTGCGGGCCATATTATTTCCTACATCAATTCCCAGGAAGTAACTTACTGAGTCAAGTTGAGTTTCGATTTTAGCCGACGAGGAAAATCCACCTCCATTTTGACAACTGGCAGCTGCCAATCCTACAAATGCTAATACTACAATACTAATTTTCAATTTCATAAAGCGATGTTCTTATATTTATGTTTATAATTTTTCGATGGAAACAAATTTGGTTATTTATTTGGTTGAATACAACTTAAAGGCAAAAAAACTACTTCCAGGCGCGTAACATCTCACGTTTCCCCGGAGGCCCAGGAAGTCGTTCTACCTGAAAATCGGCTCCCAACAAGGCACGACGTACGGTTCCTTTAGCGCTATAGGTAACCAAAGTGCCACCAAATGCAATGGCCATCCACAATTTCTCAAAAATCTCCTGCGTCCATAATTCCGGCTGTTTTTCGGGGCCAAAGGCATCAAAAAACACTACATGGTAGCGTCCAAAGGGCAAAGGAATCGATCGCAAATCTCCCGCACGTTTCATGAGTGTAAAAAAGGGCGAAATAACCACCTCCTTTTCCCAGTCCGCTTTGTGTAATTCCCTGACAAGCGCCTGCTCTGCTTCATTGGTATACTGAAGCTTTTGCCATACCTCTTCTTCGAGCGGATAGCGTTCTACGGCATGGTAGGTAACCTGCACCTTCTTTGCTTCGGCCCACTTGGCAGCAAGAAAAGCGTTAAGTCCTGTACCAAATCCCATTTCAAATACCTGCAAACTTTTGCCTTTCACTGCTTCCAGGCCGGCTTTTAAAAACACATGCTTCGACTCTGCCCTGGCACCATGAACACTATGATAATGCTCGTCGAGCTCAGGATTGTACAAAGTATAGGAGCCATCGGCTGTTTTTTTCACTTCTAGCATAGGTACAGTATTTCCTACAAAAATAGGCAATCTTTTTTTCGCAAAAGAATCGTGGTCCAATATTTTCACACATAACCTCAAAACGATGCCACCTAAGGGGCAGCGATAAACGCGCATAGTAATTTTGTATTCAGAAAGGAACTATAACAGCCAACGGATCTTTCCGAAACCGGATGTTTGTATATTTGCAAGGTGAGCCGAAAGATCATTCATATGGACATGGATGCCTTCTATGCCTCCATAGAGCAACTGGATACACCGGAGCTAAAAGGGAAACCGCTGGCTGTGGGCGGAAGAAGCGGAAGAGGTGTGGTAGCGGCAGCCAGCTATGAAGCCCGGAGCTATGGTGTACGCTCAGCCATGCCCATGCAACAAGCGCTAAAACGATGTCCGCACCTAATTGTGGTTCCCACACGCATGGAACGCTACAAGGAAATCTCCAAACAGATCATGTCCATCTTTTTGGAGTATACGCATTTGGTAGAACCCCTGTCGATTGATGAGGCATTTTTAGATGTTACTTACAACAAAAAGGAGATGCCCTCAGCTACCTTAATTGCTTCGGAGATAAAAAAGCGCATTTGGTACGAAACCGGATTAAAAGCATCAGCAGGGGTGTCATACAATAAATTTCTGGCGAAAATTGCCTCCGACGAAGATAAACCCGACGGCCTTTTTGTTATTACTCCTGATAAGGCCATAAGGTTTTTGGAAGATCTTCCTATTGAAAAATTTTTTGGCATAGGTGCCGCTACGGCAAAAAAGATGCACGAAGAGGGTATTCGAAAGGGGAAAGATCTGAAAAACCGGGAGCTTCCCTGGCTGCAAAGCCGATTTGGCAAGAGTGGTGTAGCCTATTACCATCTGGTGCGAGGTGAAGACGAGCGTCCGGTAAACCCCAATCGGATTCGAAAATCGGTTGGAGCTGAACGCACCTATACCCACAACCTCACGTCCGACGAGGAGATTGACAGCCGGATACAAGAACTCATTAACGATCTGGAAGGGCGCTTACTGCGCAACCAAAAAAAAGGCAAAACACTCACCTTAAAGGTGCGATATAACGATTTTGAAACCCATACCTACAGCCGCACGCCGGGAATCGTCTTCGAAAAAAGTAAGGAAATCAGCGAAACGACCTATCAGCTGGTAAAAGAAGCCGGAATACACCGCCCTGTAAGGTTGCTGGGGCTAACCGTATCCAACTTACTGCAACCCCCGGCCCGCAACCTACCCATACAGCTTACACTTGATTTTTAGAGGCAAAGAGATCATCCATGGCCTCCTTTACGTCGGTATGACGAAAAGTAAATTCCTCCTGCGTCAAGCGCATAGGCAATACGAACTGATCGGCCAGCAGTACTTCACGGGCCATCTGCCCGAAGACCATCTTAAGACTCCAGGCAGGAATGGGAAACCAAGCCGGACGTTTCATCTTTTTCCCCAGCAAACGTGCCAGTTTCTTCATCGTAGTGGGCTGCGGAGCAGTAAGATTGTATACGCCGTGCGAGGTTGGGTGATGAATAATATGCAGAATCGCACGCACTTGATCGTCGATATGAATCCAGGATACCGACTGTTTTCCGTTGCCCGGATAGCCACCCACAAAAAAGCGGAAAGGAATCATCATACGTTGCAACAACCCCCCATTAAGTCCTAATACTATTCCGGTGCGAATAATGGCGGTGCGCATACCTTGTTGGGCAAGGAGTTCTGCGGGTTTTTCCCAGGCTTTTGTCACATCGGCCAGGAAGCCAATGCCTAATGACGAAGTTTCGTCGCAGGCTAAGCCGGGCTGTGGCCCGTAAATACCTATGGCTGATGCCTGAATATATAGCGAGGGGCGGTTCTCCAGCTTCTCAAGTGCCATAGCAATAGTGGTACCCAATTGCGAACGGCTCTGCCGGATTTTAAAGCGTTGCCTTTGAGTCCAGGGCTTCGACGAGATATCTTCCCCTGCCAAATTGATCACAACATCCGAGCCATTGGCATGTTTTTTCAGCCCATCGTCGCTAAACCCATCCCATTGCGCCACCTGCAACTGATCGAGCGAAAACTTCTCGCGTGTACGCTCAGGGTAACGTGAAAACAAAACTACCTGATGACCCTCTTCTACCAGCTTAGGAATGAGATGTGAACCAATAAAACCCGATCCCCCAAAAACAATAATCTTCATCTTCTCATTTATTAAATTTACAAACCCAGTTCGTTGTTGAAAAAAACAGTGATACTTCTTCCACTGTAATACTACAAACAAACATGCGGATAGTTTTACTGCAAAGCTTTTTTATAAACAGATAATGCTCGTAGGCGAGCTTCTTTGTGATTCACCATGGGTTGCGAATACTTATCGGTTTCTAGCTCCGGCACCCAGCGTTTGATGTAGGTATACTCCGGGTCAAACTTTTTCTGTTGCGATTCAGGATTGAATATGCGAAAATAGGGTGCGGCGTCACATCCTGACCCTGCCGCCCATTGCCAGCCTCCATTATTGGAGGCCAACTCATAATCGAGGAGCTTTTGCGCAAAATAGGCCTCTCCCCAGCGCCAATCAATAAGTAAGTCCTTCACCAAAAAGCTGGCCACCACCATACGCACCCTGTTGTGCATAAAGCCTGTGCTGTTCAATTGACGCATACCTGCATCAACCATCGGAAAGCCGGTATTCCCCTTGCACCATTTTTCAAATTCCTGCTCCTCATTTCGCCAGTTAATGCGATCGTATTTGCTTTTAAAGGATTGGGTAACCACATTGGGATAATGCCAGAGTATCATCATATAAAACTCGCGCCAAATTAACTCATTCATAAAGGTCTCGCTATACTTTAAGGCCCTTTTCATGACCTCCCTGATGCTTCTTGTTCCAAAACGTAAATGCACACCCAGGCGTGAAGTGTTGTGCTGGGGAAGATTTCGTGTTTCCTGATAGTGCAAAAGAAAATCCGCATCGAATACAGGCTCGGGAACCTGCAACGAGCTACGAATGAATCCCAACTGTTTCAAGGAGGGCATGGACTGTTTCGGTGCAGGCTTCAGCCGCTGTATCAACAGATCTCCATCGGAAAGATAGGGATTAAGCAGTGCTTCCTGAAAACCCGATTTCCATTTTTTCATGTAGGGCGTGTACACCGTGTAAGGTTTCCCATCGTCTTTCAGCACTTCATGGGGCCCAAGGACTACCTGATCTTTATACAAAAGAAAGGACTTCCCCTTAGCCGTTAACATTTTGTTAATTTTTGCGTCTCGCTGCAGTGCATAGGGTTCGTAGTCGGTATTGGCAAAGATCGCCTGCGCCTTTTGCGCCTCCATAAAGGCAGGAATTTCTTCTTCGGGTTTTCCGTGCAGCACAAAAAGGGTAGCACCTAAATGTTCCAGTTGATCTTTCAGCAACAAAAGCGTATCATAGATAAACGTGACACGTGCATCATCACGGTCTTGTAAATCGGAAAGTATGGCCGTATCAAACACAAATAGGAAAATCACCTGTTTGCTTTGCTCAAGCGCCTGTAGAATAGCATGATTATCGTGGAGGCGCAAATCACGCCGAAACCATACCACTGAAGTTGTAAACATGTTGAGTTACTTTTGGGATTTGGGAAACCAGGGTATAAAAGCAGATGTACGCTTAGCATACGCTTCGTATCCTTCGCGCATACGCATGCTTTTTTCCAATAATTTCACGCCACTCACCTTCAATAATAGCAGGGTCATAATTACGCTGCTAATAATGGGCCAATACCAACCGGCACCAACCGAGAATAGCGCGAAGCCCCACCATATGGCAGCATCACCAAAGTAGTTGGGGTGGCGTGTATACTTCCATACTCCCTTGGTGTAGAGTTTTCCTCTGTTTTCCGGATGGCGCTTAAAACGGGCAAGTTGCAAATCGCCAACAGCTTCAAAGAAAAAGCCGATACTCCATAGCACAACTCCGGCAATATCAAAAACAGTAAGCGTTCCTTCATACCCCATCATGGAAGCCAACAAAGGCGCTGAGATAATCCACATCAGAATGCCTTGCAGTAAAAAAACCTGAAAGTAACTAAACCACCAATACCGATGTGGCCCATATTTTTGGCGAAACTGCTGATAGCGATAATCTTCAGGCTTGCCCATATTCCGATAAGCCAGATACAACGACAAGCGAATTCCCCAGAGAGAGACCAAAAGAAGCACCAACAATTTCCGGTCGAGGAAGCCATCGGCCGAGAAATAGTAGTAGATGCTCACCATTACAAACCCGAAACCCCAAAAGATATCAACAATGCTTACGTTACGCAGCGGGATACTAATGAGCCAAAGCAGGGTCATCAATCCCAGGATAAGCAGTAGCCCTTGTAGAAACAACGTCAGAAAAGCCATAGATTTATGTGTTAAATTTTCTACCACCTAAACAAATGCCAAAAAAGTTTGTTCAGGTTTTATTAAGCGATAATTACACAAATTTTTATATTTGCACATTACACAATTACGAACTCAGCATGGCTAAGTACTCGATTAAGGAACTTGAAAATCTCTCAGGCATAAAAGCCCATACGTTGCGTATTTGGGAGAAGCGGTACGGCATCATAAAACCCCATCGTACGGAAACCAATATTCGCTACTATGGCGACAAGGATCTGAAACATCTATTAAACATCACCATACTGAATCGACATGGGATGAAGATTTCGGAAATTGCCACCCTTTCGCGCGAGGAACTTGGGGAAAAGGTGATGAACATCGCCCATGAATCCAGCAGTGTTGAGAGCCAAATTGAGAACCTGAT
>JAWOEH010000176.1:0-14154 GCA_046482855.1 Bacteroidales bacterium
TATCCACTTTATCTTCGCTTCTTTCAAGTTCAATAGCATCCTCTACTTCTGCACTCTTTATTTTTATCACAATCAAAAATAGAAAACCACGTGTTTCTGCATATCTTTATCATAATAGGATAGGATGTTAAGATTTTAGTGTGTCTACAAATTTTGAGGTCCTTTATCCACTTTATTTTTTAAAAATAACCCATTACCTTTGAAGGATAATGAATAAGTTCATCCAATATTTCATTCGTACTTTAAGAGCACTAAAAAATTCTCTTCGAATTCTTCTATGTGTGATTTTATTTGTTTTTTCTGCCATTCAATCAGAAGCGCACTACCTCAGGATATTTACTATAGATATAAAGAAATTTCCAATTGGTACAGCCAATTTTCTTTTGAGTGATTCTTTTGGAAAGCAATTAACTTCTATCGACAAAAATGCTTTTACTACTGAAGAAAACAAAAAGTCAGCAGAGCCCATAGGTATTCAGCTCCCTAAAAAAGGTATATCTAAACCCCTTTCCATCGGTCCTGTCTTTGATCTTTTCCCTTTTATGAACCAAAAGCCTTTCCCCGAAAAAATGGAGTTTAATAAACAACGCAATCTATTTTTATCGGAAAGAGATACGCTGCCCACTATTCCGGCTATTTTTTATAAAAATGAACAGAGTCTTGGTATTTACTTACATGCTCATGGAGTAGAAGCCAACTATCGATTTGCCCGGTGGTTAAATGTGTCAGATAAGGATTTGTGGGAAATTGGTCTTACTTATATCCGCCATCCCAAAGAGGTGCGCTCCTCGAATCCCTACTACGGAAGTAGCGAGAAGTTTGTTTTTGGGAAAAAGAATGGCGCTGTCACATTTCATATAGGTATTGGAAGGCAATTCGAATGGACACAAAAGCAAGAGCCTGGAAGCGTAGGCGTGCGTTTCTTTTATCAAGGCGGGGGCGCTTTAGCTATAGCCAAACCTATCTATTACGAAGTATTATATGTTTACGATAGTGTATCACTGGGCATTCGTGACGAAAAGTTTTCGGCGGATATCCATACCAAAGAATCGATATACGGACGTGCATCGTTTGCCAAAGGACTTGAGGAACTCTCTTTTATTCCGGGTGTGTATGCCCGTGCTGGTGTTTCACTTGAATTTAGCAGCCGGAAAGCTTTTTATCATGCTCTGGAAGTGGGAATCGCTCCTTTTTTATACCTAAAACCACTTCCCATTATGGCGAGTACGAAAAATCATCGCTTTTTTTTGAACCTCTTCATTGCCTATCGTGTTGGTATTGTTACGGATAATCAACAAATAAATAATCGTCGCCTCAGGCGTATACGACGAAAGTTAAATGAATAGCCGGAACTATAACTTGCCGGATAACTCTTTTTGCGTACTGATATTCAATAACAGGTTGACCAATTCAATTAGAATGGTTAATTTTGACAAGCAAAATATACTAACAACTTTAAAATAGGATACAATGTCAAAGATTAAGATTGCAATCAACGGATTTGGACGTATTGGGAGAAATGTTTTCAAAATCGCCCAGGAAAGAGAGAATATCGAGATTGTGGGTATCAATGATTTGACTGATACCGAGATTCTTGCTCATTTATTGAAATATGACTCTACACAGGGCCAATATCCGGGTGTGGTTGAAGCTGAAGGTGATTTCCTGGTAGTTGATGGCAAGAAGATCAAGGTATCCTCAGAAAAGAGCCCAATCAATATTCCATGGGAACAAACACCCGACTTGGTAATTGAGTCAACCGGTGTATTCCGTGAGAAGGAGAGCAAAAAAGGAGGTTATGGAGATCACTTGAAGAATGGGGCCAAGAAAGTTCTGTTAACGGTTCCGGCTAAAGATACCATCGACCGAATGGTTGTTCTAGGCGTGAACGATGAGGCGCTGAAACCTGAAGACCAGTCTGTGTCCAATGCCTCTTGTACAACCAACTGTTTAGCTCCCGTGGTGAAAGTGCTGAATGATAGTTTTGGTGTTGAAAACGGCTTTATGACTACCGTTCACTCCTATACGAATGATCAGATGATTTTGGATGCGCCGCATAAAGATTTACGAAGAGCTCGTTCGGCAGCTGTTTCTCAAATCCCTACTACAACGGGTGCTGCCATTGCTGTGGGTAAAGTTATCCCCGAACTTAATGGCAAGTTAGATGGCATGGCGGTTCGTGTTCCCACACCCACAGGCTCATTAGTTGACCTGGTTGTGAATTTGAAGCGTGAGGTGACCAAAGAGGAGATCAATGATGCTATGAAAACTGCTGCCGCAGGTCCCATGAAGGGCATTCTTGAATACAGTGAAGAGCCCTTGGTGTCGGTTGATATTATTCACAATAGCCACTCTTCCGTTTTCGACGCCTTGAGCACGATGGTGAATGGGAAAACGGTTAAGGTGATTTCCTGGTACGATAACGAATGGGGTTACTCTTGTCGGGTAGTTGACTTAGCTGAGAAACTTTTTTAGAGAATCATATGTAAGAAATAAAGGAGGCTGCTTTCGGGCAGCCTTTTGCTTTTGTCCTCAACCCGAAAAAGGGTGTTTCCTTCTGGTTTATCTTTATTAATAAGTTTCAATCAATCGAATGGGCATGTCCAGCATCGTTTGGTAATGCTTTCCCAATTCCAGTAAAGCTTCATCATCTTCTTCGTAGTACCAGTTTATTGTTGTCTCCAGCTTGTGCTTATGGTACGTTGCCAGTTTTTGCAACAATTCCAGAATAAATTTCGACGAACCGCTATTGATATACTCCAGTTGGAGGTTGATTTGGGTTTTTGAAGGCTTCTGGGCATAGTATTCATCAATCCATGCAAATACCGGAAAGTAAAACTCTTCCGGATTTTCAGGAATCGAGCGGCCTATCAATCGCAGCTCACCTGTGTTAGCATTGAAGTTTACATAGGGGGTTTTAGGCGTACGCTCAAAAACAAGTTCTTTCATATATAGCTAAACTATTTTATTCGTAACGTAAAGCAATAATGGGATCTAATCGGGCAGCCTTTATTGCCGGAAAGATCCCGGAGGCGACACTTACACAAAAACAGAGAAAAACACCACCGATAATCCAGAGCCATGGAATGATGAAGTCGCCGCCAGTGAATAAAGATACAATATTTCCCATGAAAATCCCTAAAACGATCCCTAAAAGACCGCCTAGTTGCCCGATAATAACCGCCTCCCAAAGGAATTGTTGACGGATAACACGCGCGTTTGCACCAATGGCTTTTCGGATGCCTATCTCACGGGTTCTTTCCGTAACGGATACGAGCATAATATTCATTAGCCCGATGGCCGCCCCAAAAAGGGTGATGACCCCAATAAGAGTGGTGGCTAATGTGACTTTTCCTAAGCTATCGATAAAGGTGGCTGAAAGTGCGTCGCTGGTTTCGATCCCAAAATTGCTCTCTTTTCCGGGGGCAATATTTCTGATGATTCGGAAAATCCCTTCGGCTTCATTGATGGCAGATTTCTGAAGTTCTGGATTAACGGGTTCTATCTGCAAGGTATAATTCATGTTGGGGCGAGGAAAATACTGCCTCACGCTGGTGATAGGTAATATACAGCTATTGTCGCCGGCTGCACCAAAGCTGGAACCCTGTTTTGCTAACACACCAATAACTTTGAAACTGGCACTTCCAATACGTACCATTTCTTCCATCGCTGATTCTTTCGGGAAGAGGGACTGGGCTACATTGTGTCCCAAAATCACAACTTGCCGGCCATTTTGTAGTTCAATGGGAGTGAAGTTACGTCCCTCGGCAAGTTCTTTCCCATTCATCGATAAATAGTTTTCATCGCTTCCTAAAATACTGATATTGGGATTTGTCTTCTCCGATTGATAGCGTACGGTAGCACGCCCAGTACCCCAAATGTATACCGATAGTCTGGCAGGGAACTTATATCGATCCTTAAATGCCTGAGCTTCCCGATAACTGATGTGTTTATACCAGGTGGCGTCATTGTTATTTAATGAGAATGACTCTTTTCGGTTTACAATACTAAAGGAGTTGGCACCTAAACTGGCAAATTCACTGCGTATGCTGCCTTTTATTGCATCAATGGCCGTTAATATGCCTACCAGTGCCATAATACCAAAAGCAATAATTATGATTGTCAATACGGTACGTAAAGAGTTGGAACGTATGGCATTGATGGAGATACGGATATTCTCACTTAAAATTTGCAGTGACTTCATAAGCTGTAATTATAAAATCAAATTTACAACTTTTCTTCAGCATAACAACATTATCATAAGCTATGCTACTTGAACTTTCGCTGCTCATTGTTTATCTTTACGTTTCCTGAAAATGTTGGATTAAATAAACTAAAATTGATGTTTACACCGAAGACGGCATATGCAAAAATTGCCTTTGAGACTATCCTATTTGTGGTGAAAACCGGAGATTATCGGCGGATGGAGGAGAGTCGTATTTCCGCGGATTTAAAACTTCAGACGGCTTGCTTCGTTACGGCTGAAAATTCACAGAAGGATAAAATGCTGAAATCCGGGAATATTCGTCCCCAAACCCCTTCGCTTTATGATGAGATACTGCTGCATGCGAAAGAGTTGGTTCCGGATGACATAAATGAACAAGGTATTGAGGAAGATGAACTTACCTATATGAAAGTGCAGGTTCATGTGGCTTCAAGTGTTGAGCAAGTAACTGATTTTTCACAAATAAAGCCTGGAAAAAGAGGCGTTTGGATAGAACAGGAGAAGGCCGTTGAATACATGTTACCACAAGAAACAAAAAAAATAAAGAAGGGAAGTGATATTGTTACCAGGCTGATGAAAAGAGGCACACTGGATGACGCGCAGCCATATAAAGTATATACTTTCCGGGTAGCCACCTATGAGTAAGGAAATAGGGAGCCTCCTTTGCTGTTGCTTGATTGGATTACATAAAAGGTAAAAGATTATGAGAAAAGGTTTTTCTATTCAGGTTTACGGTCGGGTTCAAGGGGTCGGGTTTCGTTACGGGGCTATGCAAAAGGCCCGGCAACTTGAGATTGCCGGGTACGTGCACAACAAGGTGAATGGTTCTGTGTACATCGAAGCCGAAGGAGAGTATGAGGCACTCCTGAGTTTCCTTGCTTGGTGCAAGGAGGGGCCTTCAGGTGCACGTGTGGAAGATGTGCAATGGGGGGAAGTGCCTCTCAGTAATTATAAGCATTTTTCAGTTCGTGGATGATGGATAAAGAAGCCGCATATTATCAGCAAGTGGGCGATAAGGTACAATGCCTGTTATGCCCACATGAATGCATCCTTAGCAATGGTCAGGCGGGTATTTGTAATGTACGATATACGCGCAATAACACCCTGTATACCCGGGTGTATAACCGCTTAGCTTCGGTGCATATGGATCCCATCGAAAAGAAACCTCTCTACCATTTTTATCCCGGAAGTCAGGTGTTATCAGTAGGCACTGTGGGGTGTAATATGCAGTGTGCTTTTTGTCAGAATTGGGAAATTTCGCAGTTTGATGGCAACGGGATTGCAGGTGCCACATTTGAAGTCTCTGCCGAGGCGCTGGTTGATAGAGCTCTTAAGTCCCGTTGCCTGGGTGTGGCCTATACCTATAACGAACCTACCGTGTTTTATGAGTTTATGCTCGAAATTGCCAGGCAGGTGAAGGCGGCTGGCCTTAAAAATGTGATGGTAACTAATGGCTACATCAATCCGGAACCCTTGACATCACTTTTCCCTTATATCGATGCTTTTTCGGTTGACTTGAAGGGATTTACCGAAGCCTTTTATCGCCAGGAAACAAAAGCCTCACTGGCACCTGTATTAGAAACTGTTGCGAAAATTCGCAAAGCCGGGAAACACCTGGAGCTGGTGAATTTAATCGTGCCAAATCAAAATGATCATGAGGAGTCCTTTCTGGAGATGATGCATTGGATAAGGGAGCATCTGGGCAAACGTACTGTGCTGCATCTTTCCCGCTACTTCCCCGCTTTTCGTATGGAAGATGACCCTACGCCATTGAGCGTAATGCACCATTTTCATGAGGTAGCAAAAACATACCTCGATTTTGTTTACTTGGGAAATATGCGTGAGGCGGCCGATACATTCTGTCCGGTTTGTGGTGCCTTATTGCTTTCGCGCAGCCAATTTCAGGTGCTGGCACGCAACATTAGTCCCGATGGTCATTGTGAAAAGTGCAACGAGCCAATCATTGAGAATTATATTCCGTAGCAGGAATTACGAACATGATGAAATAGGAGACACAAATGAATATTCGTCGACCAGCTGTGGCCGGACGCTTTTATCCGGATGATAAAAAGGAGTTACAAAATTATCTGCAAGAGCTGCTGCGTGATTGTAAGAAAAACCCGGACTTGCGGGTGCAAAATCTTATTGGCGGAGTAGTGCCACATGCCGGCTACATGTTTTCCGGAATACATGCCGCCTCTTTTTTTTATTTGCTGCAAGAGCTTTCTCCACCCGACGTTGTGGTGATTTTACACCCAAGCCATTCAGGAATGGGGCATGATCTCTGCGTGGATGGGCATGAGGGCTGGAAAACCCCGCTGGGAGTAGCGCCTGTTATGCATGCGTTGGCGCATAAATTAGAGTTGCCTCTTTCAACCGCTGAGCAACTCAATGAACACTCGGCCGAAGTGATGGTGCCTTTTCTGCAGCATGTGTTTTATCCGGAGATTCCCATTTTGCCCGTTTCTTATTCTCATCAGCCTGGAAATGCCCGGCATTTAGGCGATAAGCTTGCAGCCATTGCAATGTCGGAAGATCTCGATATGTTGGTGATTGCTTCCTCGGATTTTTCCCATTTTCTTACTCCCGATGAGGGGTTTCGTGCCGATCAGGTGGTGGTAAATGCCATTATGGAAAAGAATGCTGCTCGGGTGGTGGAGAAAATACGTAAACAACGAATATCGGTGTGTGGTTTTGGCCCCATTGCTACCCTCATGTATTATGCGGAGGGCGTATCGCAGGGACGCTACCAGCCCCATATGCTTTCACGTGGGCATTCAGGTGAAATTATTCCCTCCGAAGAGGTGGTAGATTATGTCTCCTTTGGCTTTTTTGACTCCCCTTAAGGCAAACTTGTTTTTGTGGAATTTCCCTTATCTTTGCTTCATGTTAGAGACTTTTATTCTGTGGCTTGAAGCCCATCTGCAACCCTGTTTTTATAAGAGTAATTTTGGCATTGACTGCCCCGGATGCGGAATGCAAAGAGCCCTTATTGAATTATTGAAAGGACATGTTTGGGAGAGTCTTAAGCTCTATCCTGCTTTACTGCCCGTACTCTTTATGATTGTGTTTTTGGGGCTTCATTTAGTCTTTAAATTTAAACATGGTGCAGCCCTTCTTAAATATCTTTTTATTGGAAATACTATCTTAATCATAGGTAATTACCTGGGAAAATTATTCATCTGAAAAATAAACAATGGAAAACACACAAACACCCACAGGACAGGTTCCTGAACAACAACCCCAACAATCACAGCAAATTATTACCCAGATGGGTGTACCTAATAGTACGGCTGTATTAGTTTTGGGGATACTTTCGATAGTTGTATGTTGGTGCTACGGTCTGCCTGGTATTGTTTTAGGTGTAATTGCACTGGTTATGTCCGGAAAATCGGCCAAACTGGTACGTGAAAATAGTGAACGCTATACCGAAAACAGCATCAAAAACCTAAAAGCGGGAAAAATTTGCGCAATTATTGGCACTTCCTTATCCTCGCTCTACTTTTTTATTATTATTGTTTATTTAATTATCATTGGTGCTGCTATTGGAACAGCCTTCACGCTGGCTCCCTGGGAGCAATTTATGTAGTAGCGAAAAAGGAAGAGGAAAGCCATTGAGGAATGCTCTCCATGGGCTTTCGTCTGCTATTGCATCACCAATTAAACTGAAATCCTATGCACCTGAATGAACGTATCGAAGCTTTTGTAACGCTGGGAAATCGCCTGCAGGAGTATCTGATAGCCCCCGACGAACTGGAAGGACACTGGCATCAGGTAGCTTTGCAAGCCGAAATGCAAAACAGGTGGTTTACGCCGGATTCTACACGCTTTGCTCTTGAGCAGGTGGTGCATGCCCTTTCACGGGCTTCGATAGAAGATTGGATGGCCTCCTATTCGATTCCTCTTCAGCAAGAAAGGCCTGTAAGTGTGGCGGTTATTATGGCCGGGAATGTCCCCTTGGTGGGATTTCACGATTTTCTGTCGGTACTTATTTCAGGCCATAAATTTCTGGGGAAACTCTCTTCAAAAGATCAGGTATTATTGAAAGCGTTAATCGATGAGCTTTTGATCATTGAGCCACGTTTTGCCCCTTTTATTCAATTGGAAGAGGAGAGGCTGTCCGGATTCGATGCCGTAATCGCCACCGGCTCAAACAATACCTCGCGCTATTTTGAATACTATTTTGGGCACTATCCTCATATTTTTCGGAAAAACCGTAATTCTGCTGCCGTAATAGCGGGTGATGAATCTTCTGAAACTATGCAGAAATTAGGCGAGGATATCTTTCGCTATTTTGGCATGGGTTGCCGAAATGTTTCCCATTTGTTCTTGCCCAGGAATTACTGCTTTGAGCATCTCTTTGACAATCTGGAATCCTTTCGGGATGTGTCACGGAATCACAAGTATGCCAATAATTACGACTATCATCGTTCGCTTTTTCTGATGAATGGCATTCAGCACTTTGACAATGGCTTTTTGATTTTACGGGAAGATGCTTCCTTAGCTTCGCCGGTAAGTGTTGTCCATTTTCAATACTATGATGATCTTACCGAGACCAAAGAATTCCTAACTTTGCATAAAGATCAGTTGCAATGCATTGTAGGAGTTGACGATCAATGGCTTAATCCAGGTGAGGCACAGCGGCCAAAGCTTTGGGAATATGCCGATAATATTGATACGATGAACTTCTTGTTAAGCTTGAAGAAGAATCCCGAGAACCCGAAAAAAATAGTCGCTGAGTAGAGGAACAATTTTGCTCAACGATTCGTTAGCATTGAAAAAGAAGGCCGTTTATGAATAGCGTAATTAACATTTCACTTCCCGAGGATAGCCACTTCTCCTGGACCATCCGCTTTGATACCAGCAATACATTTGAGGAGCTGCACAAGTACCTGCAATCTATCCTGGGATACGACAGCACTGAGTTGGCATCCTTTCACCTGGTTGATGAGCAGTGGGATAAGCTCCAGGAAATTACTCTTATGGACATGCAGGTTGATGATGGAATGCCCTCTTTTCTAATGGCTGAAATGAATGTGGAGGATTACTTTAATGCCGATCGCCCCAAGTTGTTGTATACATTCGATTTCCTGAATAATCGCTCGTTTCAACTGGAGTGGCTTCAACACGATGAGGGCGAGTCGCCTGCTTTAATTGCTAAAGAGGGCAAGGTGCCACAACAGGTAAACGATGATTTCTCTGATCTTCTTGAATTGTAGGTTTTCATGATCTTTCCAAACCAATTACTTGTTGTTGTGGGGCCTACCGGGGTGGGCAAAACCGACCTGACCCTGACGCTGGCAAAGAGGCTGAATACAGAAATTGTTTCGTGCGATTCCCGACAAATTTATAAAGAGTTGCGCATTGGAACGGCTGTGCCTGAACCCTGGCAGTTGAAGCAAGTACCGCATCATTTTATACATACTCACTCCATATTTGATTATTACAATGCCAGTAAGTTTGAGTTTGAGGTGCTTGAAAAACTTCAGGAGCTGTTTCAGCAATATGATCATGTGCTTATGACAGGAGGCTCAGGCTTGTATGTTGATGCTGTTTGTAAGGGAATTGATGATTTGCCACCTGTGGAAATGGATATTCGAAATCAGTTGTGGCAAGAGTTTGAGGAGCAAGGGTTGGCGTTTATTCGCCAAAAATTGAAGAGTTTGGATCCCGCTTACTATAAGAAGGTGGATTTGAAAAATCATAAACGCATGCTGAAAGCCTTGGAAGTTACCCTGCAAACCGGAAAACCCTACAGCTCTTTTCTTACTAAACCCCATAAAAACAGGCCTTTTTCTATTGTAAAGATCGGCCTGAACAGAGATCGTGCCGAATTGCACGAACGCATTAATAATAGGGTGGATAAAATGATGGAGACAGGTTTGCTTGATGAGGCCCGGGCATGGTATGAGCACAAGCAGCTGAATGCACTGAATACTGTTGGCTACCGGGAGTTGTTTAACTACTTCGATGGGAAAACTTCGCTGGAGGAGGCTGTTGAGCTTATTAAGCGTAACTCGCGACGCTATGCGCGAAAGCAAATTTCCTGGTTTTCGCGTGACCCGGAAATGGCTTGGTTTCATCCGGACGAAGAGGAGAAAATTATTGCCCATATTAACCGATACAATACAAATGAATCGATATAGTCCTGTTTCAAAAGATAGCTGGCAAGGCCGGATCGATGATCCTGCTGATCGTGACTCGTGGCGCTGGCATCAGTGTGTTGAGCTGATTAACCTGGAGAAGGAGAGGCCTGCAATAGATGATAGAAAAGGCAAAGTTGGCTTCTGTTTTATTGGCTTTAGTTGCGATAAAGGTGTGGAGAAAAACCTGGGACGTGTAGGAACGGCTATGGGCCCTTTTAGTATTCGCCGGGCCATGTCCAACCTGCCTGTGGAATTTCATGAAACGGCAAAGCTGTTTGATGCAGGAAATATTCATTGCCTCGATGGCTGTTTGGAAGCTTCTCAGGAAGCTCTGGCCAGAGCTGTGGAGCGCATTCTGCAGTGGGGATTATTCCCCATTGTGCTGGGAGGCGGCCACGAAATTGCCTTTGGCCACTATACAGGATTGAGCTACTTTAGGAAGGCAGCAGGCACTCGGGAACGTTTGGGTATTGTAAATTTCGATGCCCACTTCGATTTACGCCCATACAACCTCAATGGACCAAGCTCTGGGACCATGTTCCGACAAATTGCCGATGCGTGTGCCGAGAACGATCAAGCCTTCCGTTATTTTGTGCTGGGGATACAAAAATACGGAAATACAGTAAGCTTGTTTAAAACAGCCCAAGCTCTTAATACGGGTTACGTGTTAGCGAAAGATATGCATTCCGCTAATTTTCCGGTTATCCGCAAGCAGTTGGATGCCTTTTTGTCGGGAGTTGATCAGGTATACCTGACGATTTGCTCCGATGTATTCTCCTCGGCTTTTGCACCCGGTGTTAGTGCCCCTCAACCTTTTGGCTTGGAGCCTGAAACTGTGATGCACCTGATGAAGCATATTTTGCTCTCGAATAAGGTAATAAGCTTCGATATTGCCGAGGTGTCGCCCCGATTCGATGAGGATAACCATACAGCTAAACTGGCTTCGGTATTGATTTATGGTTTTGTAAATACGATGATAGAGATAACGAATGGCTGATCTTCCTAAATTTACCGTGCGCGTTTATGGCCTATTTGTGAATGACCAGAACCAGGTATTGGTTGTGGATGAATTTCAACTGGGCAAGGCGATGACCAAATTCCCCGGAGGTGGCCTGGAATTTGGCGAGGGGACAATCGAGTGTTTGAAGCGTGAAGCCATGGAGGAGATGAACCAACCTATTGAGGTTTTATCTCACTTCTATACAACGGATTTTTTTCAGCCTGCCTTTTTTTATGAGCATGTGCAGTTGATTAGTATTTATTATCTAGCCAGGCTTCTTCCCCCTCTGAAATTTAAGGCCTCGAGCCGGGCTTTTGATTTTTCGGAGATGAAAAATGGCAATATGAGCTTTCGTTGGCTGAATTTGGGAGATTTGGAGCCAGAAACATTTACTTTCCCTGTGGATAAAATGGTTGCAATGATGCTAAAGCAAGCGACGAACGCCTAGTTTTTCTTCGTTAAGTCACGGCTGATGCAGATAATGCTAAGAACAAAGCCAGCCACGCCCAATCCCAGTAAGAATGAGGATAATGCACCCGTATTATGGAAGGCATATTTTAGCAACAGGTACCCGGCAATGCCGATAGTAGCTAATAGGGGAGGTATACGTCGTGTGTTCATTGGAGCATGATTTATGAGTTTGATAAGTCGCTTTTTAGCTCTTTAATTTTATTCACCATTATTTCCCAGGAGTATTTTTTCTTCTCGTCAATTACCCCTTGTACAAAAGTCGCTTCTTTGTTGTTTCGATAAAATTTATCGATGGCGTGCGCTACACTTTTTGCATCTGTTTCACAAACATAGCCCACCTTGTTGTGGGGAATTATTTCCGCCAATCCGCCAACATTGGTCACGATCATGGGGCGCTCAAAGTGGTACCCGATTTGTGTTACTCCGCTTTGTGTAGCGGTTCGGTAGGGCTGAACAACGATGTCTGCAGCCGAAAAGTAATACTTAATGTCTTCGGCAGCCACAAAGCTATCGGTAATGATAAACTGGTCAGTAAGTTGCTGCTCTTTTATCAGGTTTAGGTACCTACTTTTATCTTCATAAAATTCTCCGGCTACAAGGGCTTTCAGTTTTGGGTATTTGCCTTTTAATTCGGCCATTGCCTCAATAAGGAGATCAAGCCCTTTGTATTGCCTGATAATGCCAAAAAAGAGCAGGTAGTTATGATGCTTTGATAGTTGCAGTTTTTCCTTGGCCTCATCCTTGGGAATGATGGGGCCAAAATGGTTGTAAATAGGATGAGGCGTAAATATTTTGTGAGGCGTAGTAAGGTAGCGTTCCAAATCGGCTAATACTGCTTGCGACATGGCAATGAAGCCCCGGTTCGACTTTAGAAAAAACCTGTTAAGAAGGTGTGTGGCCGGGAATTTTTCGTGTGGTATTATGTTGTGCGTTAGTGCGATGCGTTTTTCTTTGCCGCTTCCCGAGAGGCGGAGAATCGTACCCAGTGCAGGTGCCATAAACGGCATCCAATAATGGGTAATGATAAGATCTGGTTCAAATTTCTTAATCTCCCGGGCTGTTTTTATCCAGCTGATAGGATTGAGTGAATGAATCAATCTTGAAATCTTCGTGGAAACGGGTGCCTGGCCTTCGGCAAATTGTGTTTTTCCGGGAAAGAGAAAACCTGGGTACTGCATGGTAAAAGTGAAAATTTCACATGCATGTTTATCCTTTTCCAGAGCCGTAGTAAGCGCATGAGTAAAATCAGCAATGCCTCCACGATAGGGGTGTGCCGGTCCAATTAATGCAATTTTCAAGGGATTATACGTTTAATTCTTTTTCTATTTGATAGGTATTTCTGTCAGATGATGAGCGACTTACGAGTTCACCTATAAAGCCTGCTAAAAATAATTGTGTGCCTAAAATCATGACGGTTAATGCCAGGAAGAAAAAGGGACTATTGGTCACTTTTTCGGCTGGAATGCTGTTAGCTACCAGGTAGAGTTTTTTCCCTCCCAGCCATAGCGCCATGATGAATCCGGCAAAAAACATCAAAGAGCCCAGCGCGCCAAACAGGTGCATGGGGCGCTTTCCAAATTTCGAGATAAAAGTAATGGTCAGCAGGTCGAGGTAGCCTTTAATGAAACGCTCAATTCCGAATTTTGTGATGCCATACTTACGTGCGCGATGCTGCACCACTTTCTCGCCAATGCGTCCAAAACCGGCACGCTTGGCAATTACAGGAATATATCGGTGCATTTCGCCATAAACTTCAATGCTCTTAACCACCTCTTTGCGGTAGGCTTTCAGTCCACAGTTGAAGTCGTGCAGTTTAATGCCTGTCATTACCCTTGCTGTGCGGTTGAAAAACTTGCTTGGAATAGTCTTGGTAATGGGATCGTAGCGTTTTTTCTTCCAGCCGGAAACCAAATCGTATTTTTCCTCTTTTATCATTCGGTAAAGATCCGGAATCTCGTCGGGGCTATCCTGCAAGTCCGCATCCATTGTTATTACTACATCGCCCCGGCAGGCGATGAAACCGGTGTGCAAGGCTGCCGATTTTCCATAATTGCGGCGGAATTTTATTCCCCGCACAAAGGAGTGAGCTGCTGCCAACTCCTCGATAACCTGCCAGGAGTGATCGTCGCTGCCATCGTCAACAAGGAGTATCTCAAACTTGTAGGTATTGTTTAGTACACGGTGTATCCAGGTTACTAATTCCGGTAGTGATTCTTCTTCATTATAGAGAGGGACTACGATTGATATATCCATAATATGTATTTATCGCTTGCTTTTTATTTGTCTTCGTCAATGTCAGCCATGGCCGTATC
>JAWOEH010000187.1:0-3600 GCA_046482855.1 Bacteroidales bacterium
ATTTAATACTTAAATCATATGGATGTTTCCTTTTATATTCCTTAATCTTATTCCAAATCATTTTCCCTCCTGATATTTTTGTTTGCATTGTTCTTTCATATAACAGTCTTTGCTCCTTCCCCCGTTAAATTCGTTTCTCACGCACACATCAAATGCTTCCGGTAGTGGCCCTCCTTCTGCTGCAATGGTAAAAGATCGCACCCTTTACAAACAACAAACAACAATACAATCAACATACAATCAACATACAATCAACATACAAGCCGCCACATATTACATACCAGCGCTTATCTGCCGGCGCTTTTGCACCAAAATTTAAACAATTCCCCTTATCTTTGCGTTGATTCCCGTAAATACTACACTACATGAACGAACTGTTTACCTTTGGCCTGCTGGCCTTCACCTCCTTCTTTACCCTCATCAACCCATTGGGATCATTGCCCATATTCATGACCATGACGGCCGATTTGGACGCCCGGTCACGCAATCGTACGGCCCGCAAAGCCATTATTGTCGGCTTTTTCACCCTGTTGGCCTTCGCCCTGTCCGGACAACTGTTGTTTAAATTCTTTGGCATTTCGGTTAACAGCTTCCGTGTAGTAGGCGGGGTAATCTTTTTCCTTATGGGCATGGATATGTTGCAGGCACGGCTGGGCAAAGTAAAAATCAAACAATCGGAAGTAAAAACCTACGTCAACGATGTATCGGTCACCCCTTTGGCCATTCCAATGATTGCAGGCCCCGGCGCCATAACAAACGCCATTGTATTAATGGAAGATGCCCACACCATGCAGCAAAAAGGAACACTGCTAATTGCCATGTTGCTGGTGCTTATCATTGCCTATGTGTTATTTTATAGCTCTTCAAAGATCATCAAACTTTTGGGCGAAACCGGAAACAATGTAATGATGCGCCTTATGGGTCTTATTGTAATGGTAATTGCCGTAGAGTTTTTCTTTAGCGGATTAAAACCCATGCTTATCGATATTTTGTCATCCATTTAACCAACATTCCTACTATGCGCCAACTCATCATCACCTTTGCCGTTCTGTTTATTTCCCTAACAAGCTGTGCCCAACCGGTATCGGACGGACCCTATCTGCAAGTACACAACAATTCGGTTACAGTTACCTGGCTTGTAAATGATACCCTTCACCAAAGACAGATGGATACCATAAGCGCCAAAAGCTGGCTGCCCAAAGCATTTCCCGGCCTCTTTTCCGCCCGCACACGCTTTGCACCCAAACAGGCACCACACCAGATCGATCTTCCCGAAAACACTCCCGTAGCCTACCTTTCCGACCCGCACGGACAACTAGAAGTATTTACCACGCTCCTGCAAAACCATCAAATTATCGACAACAACTTGAACTGGAACTTTGGCCATGGCCATCTGGTTTTGGTGGGCGATGTGTTTGACCGAGGACCAGGAGTTACCGAAATATTTTGGCTGCTGTACAAATGGCAACAGCAAGCTGCCGATGCCGGGGGTGCGGTACACATGACCCTTGGCAACCACGAACTTATGGTACTGCAAAAGGATTTGCGCTACCTGCACACCAAATATCGCCGCGTTGACTCGTTACTTAGCACGGACCAAAGTCAGCTCTACGACTCTACCATGCTTCTGGGACAATGGCTACGCAAACAGCCCGTGTTGCTAAAGCTGGGAAACAACCTCGTGGTTCATGCCGGAGTATCGCCTGAACTTGTTGCCACCGGGAAAGATCTTTCGCAACTCAATGCCCGCATTCACCAAACCCTTGACCTCTCGCGCGACTCCATCCGCTCCACTCCTTCCCTTTCGTTGTTGTACAGGAGCAGCGGCCCCTTTTGGTACCGGGGCTTTTTCAAGGATGCGTTAACTCCGAACCAGGCCGACAGCCTGCTGGCCTATTTCAACGTGCAACACATCATTGTTGGACACACCTCCTTTAATAGCCTGAATCCGGTGTTGAATCAGAAGGTTATTGGCGTGGATGCCAGCATGAAAAAAGGCAAATCGGGCGAAATTCTGCTCTACAAATCTGGCAAGTGGCTGCGTGGCACCTTTGCAGGGGAGGAATTTCCGCTAATAACCAACGAATAACAAATAGGAAAGCAACAACCTGAAAATAAGTCAGTTTACTGCAACCTTTTGCCATTTCATCCCACAGGCGGTGACAAAACTGCTCGAGACTGTTTGGCAAAGGGATTGGTGGTACCTGTCGCAGTAACTCTTTGTACCTTTCCTGCATAGCGGGTATGGCATGATCCACAATTTTTGTTCTGCTTGCCTCTCGTGCCATCCGCATAGGGTTTCGGCAGGTAAATACCCGCCTGGCAGAGGTCCTTATGGGCTACGTTACGGGCAATCGGCTGTGTACACATACCACCAAACCGCTAACTCCTGATGCTACAATAATATCTTCACTCAGTGGATTTAAATGGCAGCTTAATTTCGGCATCCGCCAAACCTAACACAGCTCATATTGGCGCATTTAACCTGAACTATAACTCTGCTTCATGCAAAAACAAGTTGGTATAAAATATCGTCAGATCATCATTTCATTTAACTACATATACCTGATATATAATTACCTACAAGACTTTTAAAGGTGTTTTTACTAATAAACAGGAGTAGCGAACCTGCACAAGGTTAAAATTATCAACGAACAAGACAGGGTAACTACAACCAATTTAGATAACTCTTCAACACGAATCGAAACACCAACAACCATAAATTCTCCTCCTGGGTTTGCTCATAATCAATAGACTCGAAACTCCGCAATAATTTGGGCATAAATGAATCTATAGTCGGGTATTGGTCCCGGTTGTTCTCATACTCAAGTATACACTCTTCTAAATGTGGCAAATAAACAAACCCTTTATTTTCCACATGGTGGTCTCTAAGCATTTTAGTTTTTGTCCAACTATCCACCTTGCTCGATATCCTCACTTCTCCTAATCGTACAATATGTTCTATAACGCAGGTCTGCCAGCTTTTATACCCTAGTTTATACATCCTCTCTTTTATGGGTTCAAATAGATGGTCATATTGCTGAATCAGCTCTCTATTTTCAGCTATTTCAATAGTAGGATTTACAAAGGAGTGACCAAATTCGTGTCTCGTTATAGTAAGAATTTTCTGTCTACTACCATAGCCATAACCAAACTCTTCTGTGTCGTCTGTAAATAGTAAGGGTCCAAAAATATTATAAACAACTTTTCCCTCGCTATTTTGCTTTTGAGGACCGAAACCATAAGACAATTTCATTATAGGTGAAGGAATCAAACGATAAGCGGCGGCTGATTTACCATAAAACTGTTCCATGGTTTCAATCAATCCCTCATCAGGGAGGTGAACTCTTACCTCATTATTAACCGATTTATAATAATCTTCATATTCTGCAAAGAACGATTGAAGTTTAGCATCCCGATAAAATTCGCTTAAATGATGTACAAACTCGTCAATCATCTGTTGGGCTTCTTCAGGATTATCAGACAATAAAGAGGCATTCTTTTCGCTCAATTTGTAACCCGTTTTAGCTTTTGGAAAAGGCTCTGAGTTAAGCACAACATGTACCATTCTATCCAACCAGAATCCTTTTTGCAATAATT